>NZ_DLHL01000018.1:62341-62736 GCF_002483225.1 Gemmatimonas sp. UBA7669
GGGGCTGAAAGGGCAGTCGGGCACAACCACCGCAGTCGGGGCTACCGAAAGGGCAGTTGTGGACGGCCACTGCAGTTTTTGATAGCTACCGCAGTTGTGGGCTGCTACCGCAGTTTGAGCCCGCAGCGGTGGTCAGACGCAGTTGCTGTCGACCGCAGGGGCGGTAACCCTGACTGCGTGGACTCCAACTGCGGTAGCCCAGACTGTGGGCTCAGACTGTAGTGGATTCCCCAGACTGCGGTAGCAGTCCACGACCGCGGTGGCTATCCACGACCGCCCTTTCGGTAGCCCAAACCGCGGTGGCAGTGCCCGACTGCCCTTTCAGCCCCCAGACTGCGGTGGCCGTCCACGACTGCAGGTTCAGTTCCCGCGACTGCGGTTGCAGTCAAGGACTG
>NZ_DLHL01000019.1:0-23649 GCF_002483225.1 Gemmatimonas sp. UBA7669
GCTGGCCCTGCTGGCCCTGCTGCCCTTGCTGGCCCTGCTGCCCTTGCTGCCCCTGCTGACCCTGCTGGCCCTGCTGCCCTTGCTGCCCTTGCTGCCCTTGCTGCCCTTGCTGGCCACTCATGCGATCACGCAGCGACTCCATGCTCGCCACCAGCTCGCGCGTGCGCTCCAGCGTGCGCTTCTGACGACGGGCCACCGACTCACCCTGCAGCGCCCCGGTGGCCGCACGCAGCTTGTCCGCCACATCGCGCACGTTCTCGCTGATCTGCCCTTCGAAGGCGTTCTGATACTCCACTGATCCGCCGCGGGCCACCTGCTTGGAGAACTCGATCTTGTCGGCCAGACGCATCTCCCGCATGGCATCGGCCGCCTCCGACACCGCCGACGCAGCGCGTGGCTGATCACGACGCGCCGCACGCGCTACGCGATCCGCTTCGCTCTCGAGCTGCCGCACTGCGTCCCGCAGCGCGTCCTTCTGCTGCGACAGCTCCTGCAAACGTTCGCCACGCGCCGCGCCACTCGCCGCCTGCAGACCACGCATCTCCTCGGCAATGCGCTGCTGACGTGACTCGAGCTCCCGCGCGCGATCAGCCAGTCGCTGCACGCCCTGATTGGTGGCCGCTTCGCGCGCGCTCTCCACGTTGCGCGTGGCGCGGTTGAGTTCCTCGAGCGCCGCATTGCCCTGCGTGCCGGAACCACTTGCGGCACGCCGCATGTTGTCGGCCGCCTGCTGCAACTGCTGCGCCGCACGCGTCAGCTCCGGGTTGTTCTGCTCGCGCGAGAGTCGTTCCAGACGCCGCGCCTCTTCCTCGGCCTGACGTGCCAGTTCGCGCTGCGCGCCACTGCTGCCGGCATTCGGCGTTCCCGCCGATTGGCTGCCCGCCGCACCGCCAGACTGTCCACCAGACTGGCTGCCCTGCTGTCCACCCTGCTGCGCCAAACGCTGCCGCATGGCGTCGGCCATGCGCTGCATGCGCTCGTTCTCCTGCTGCTGACGCGCTGCCAACTGACGCAGGCGTTCGAGCGACGCATCGACCTCCTGTTGCGCCGCCTGCTCGGGACGCGACTGCTGCACGGTCTCGTACTGATTGCGCTGCTTGTCGGTCTCGAGCTCAAACAGGTCAGCCAGATCCTCGGCGTTGCGCTGCCCGCCACCGCCGCCACCACCACCGCCACCCTGTTGCTGCTGCTGCAACTGCACGTCGCGGTACATGGCCTCGGCCCGCTGCAGACGCTGCAGCGCCCGCTGCTCGGCCGCCAGCGCGTCACCGCCGCGCACCCGGCCCAGCAGCTCCTCGGCCGACTTGAGCTCCGCGGCACCCTGCGCCAGTTCGCCGCGGATCTTCGCGAACATCGTGTCGCTGTCAGCCACACCACGTTCCGTCAGACGTGTCACCAGCTGCTCCACATCCGTGCGCAGCCGGCCTTCGCTGATGGCGAGCGTGGTCATGTCCTGACGACGCTGCTTGTCGGCGGTGGCGGCACTGTCGCGCAACCAGTTGAACGTGGCCGACACGATCTCGCGCTGACGCTGCACAAATCCGTCGGGTGAGTCGCCCTGCTGGCCGGCACCACCACCACCCTGCTGCGGCGCGTCGTCCGACTGCCGATAGTCCTTGCCGAACGGTCGGATTTCGAGGAAGTACACATCACTGCTGCCCACCTTGCCCGCGCCGTCACGTACCACGGCATGGTAGGCCACGAGGTCGCCGGGCTGCAGCGGCAGTTCTTCGAGGAAGAGGGTGTGGGCACCCTGCGCCTCACGCGGCCGGCTACCCACACCGCCCGGCATCTTCACCGTCTGCTCCGCGCCGCCATTGACGCGATACCGCAGCTCGAGCGAGGTCACACCCAAGTCATCGCTGGCATCCACCGCGATCGTCACCTCGTCGGTGTTGGACACCTTCGTGTCGCGCCCCGGCTCACTGATGCGCACCACCGGCGCCCGGTCGGGAATGGCGTCCACCACGTACTCCACGGCACCTGCCACAATCGTTCCGTCGGTCGTGCGCAGGTCCACATGATAGAAACCGCTGCGCGCGACGCGGAAGCTGCCACTCACCCGGCCCGCACTGTCAGCCACCAGTGGCACCGTGCTGCCATCGTCGAAGCGCAGCGTGCCACCAGCCACCGCGCGCGTGACGGCCGCATGGACGGTGACGGTTGTACCCACGATGGCCGCGACATCGCCGCCGTCATCGATGTGTTCACGCGGCAAACCGCTGTACGCCGGGAACTGCAGGTCCAGCGACACCCGCGAGACGGCCGGCATGTCGTTGACCGTGAGACGGAACACGGCCGAACGCACGTCGGCCGACTCCACGTAGTACTCGGTGGGCGTCACGATGTCGAACAGCCGCGAACGAAAGCGCGCCGAATCGGCCGACGGCACCATCGGCAGTCGCTGCCATTCCGTCGTCGCGCCACTGTCGCTGCGGAACACCAGCTCGGCGCCACTGGCGGCAAAGCCCACCAGGGTGGCCTCCACCTCAATGGCTCCACCACGCGGCACGCTGGCGTTGCCCGGTTCAATGCTCAAGGCGCGCACCGGTACGGCGGCCTGCGCCGTGCCGAATGGCATGAACAAGACCCGCGCTCCGTCGCGCACTGACTGCGGACCCAGCACCAGCAGCAGCGTGGCGCCAACAGCCAGCAACCCTGACCACTGGCCCGCACGGATCATGCGTGGGCGCTCGAGACTGGCGTCGCGCGGCAGCGTACGAATGGCGTCGTGGGCGCGGCGCATGAGTCGCTCGGACAACGACGGCGAGAGGCGTTGTGCGACCGGCGTTTCGGCTTCCTGCACGGCAGCAAGCAACGCCTGACGCAGCGATGGCGCCCGCTCTTCCACGTAGAGCGCAAAGCGCTGGGGGCTGGCGCGGGTGAGCAGCGGCATGATGAGCCCGCGAATGACCGCGGCCGCAATCACTGCGTAACCGAACAGACGCGCCATCAGCAGCGTGGGGCCTTCGCCGCCCAGCAGCGTCAGCACACCCCACGATGCGACCACGGCCAGTACCACGGCCGCGAGTACCCACACGAGAGACTCGAGCAGCACACGCAGGCGCCACTGGCGGCGCAGCTGTTCGAGCGTGGCGAGCAGTTGGCGATCGGGACTCATCGTGCTTCCTCCGCCCGCGCTGACGGGCTGGCTGCCTCGTTGGTACCCCTTCGGGTACTGCGACCTGCTGTACTCAAGTTGCTGCCGGTAATGCTGCGCCGGGCCTGTCCTCGTCGTCCGCGTGTGGCCACCCAGGTTTCGATGGCCAGCAGCGCTAGTACAGCCATGATGAAGAAGCGCCACGGATTCTGCCGACGCTCGAGGTCCACCAGTGACTCCGTGGCTTCACCTGAGGCACCGGCCGTTGCGGCCGCGGCACTGGCGGCGCTGTCCGTCGTGGTGCGCACACCCAGCAGCAACTCCGCCGTATCGAGCGGTGTGAGCTCCCCTTCCGACGGGGGCACATTCACCGCAACCACCGCAACCGGCGTGCCGCTGGCCTGCCGGTTGTACGCGGCGTACACGCCCGCGTCGTTGAGCGGCACTGCCGCACCCATGGAATCGGCGACGGGGCGCAGCAGACTGGCATCAGGCGCCGTTACCACCGGGTCCGTCATGCCGGTGGCAAGCGCCCAGCGCTCACCAACGCTGCGCCAGAGCGGCGTGGCATCGCGTCCCGATGTATGCAGCATGAGCTGCCGCACGAATGGTAGATAGGCCGGCTGTACGGGGAAGTCACCCAGCAGATTGTCCAGCGGCAGTGCCAGCATCACCACACGACCGGCGCCCATGCGCTGCTCCACCACGGCAGGCAAGCCATCATCAAAGCGTGCGATCACGTCACTGCCCGCGGCAGGCGTGAGACGCGGATAGCGCAGTGCCCGCACGCTGCGAATTGCCTCGGGCACATCGCGGAACGGCGCAAGCAGCGGGTGCTCCATGCGGAGTTCGCGCAAACTGCCGCCGCGGTCGCTCAACCGATCTGCGCTGCCATCCACCTCGGCCGGCACAATGGACGCGTTGGTCGTACGCGCCGCCGCCACGCGTCGGCCCGCCACCACCACCAGCCCGCCGCCCTGTTCCACCCACTGTTTCAGCGCCTCGTTGGCCGGTGGCAGGGCATCCCAGAACACCAGCACCGCAGAGCGAGTAAGCGCATCACCCGCGGGGAGTGCCGGCATGCGATCGACGCGCACGGCGGGTGCCTGTCCGATGCCCAGGGCGCGCTCGAAGAACAGCGTTTCACTGGCACGAACGTCGCCGCCAGCCACCAGCGCCACGCGCAGGGCGTCATCGCGAGGCACCACGGCCACCAGCGTATCATCGGCCGCCAACAAGTCGGGCGACAGCGCCACACGCAGCGTCACCGGCCCATCGGGAGCGGGAACGGGATCAAAGGTGATGACCGTTTCGCCGTCTGCGGCCAGCGCCACGCTCTTGCTGTTGGCTTCGCGTCCATTGACGCTGAGCGATGCCGTGACGGTGCGCGCGGCGGAGTCACCACGTGTGTACACGCGGGCCTTGACGGCCAACTGCGTACGCTCGCCCGACACCACGCGGCGTGCATCGAGCGTACGCAGCACCGAATTGCGCCAGCGCTCAGGCCCCACCGCCACACCATGCACACGAACGCCAGTGGGCAGTTCCACGCCGGCAATGCCGCTGGCGCTGGCCCGCTGCAGATCGGACACCACCACCAGCTCCGCGTCGGCAAACGGGGCATCGAGCAGCACCTGCCGCCCGGTGCGCAGCGCCGGGGCCAGCTTGGTGCCACGCGGCAACGGCTTGAGGGTCTGCAGCGCGCCGAGCACCGCTGCCTTGTCGGTAGTGAGCCGCTGCACCACTTCCGCCGCGTCATCGTAGGCCACCAGCGCAACCCGGTCACCGGCGCCCTGCCGATTCACAATGGCCCGCGCTGAATCGACGGCACGCGCCCAGACGCCCTCGTACCCCATGCTCTGCGAGCGATCAAGCAGAATGACCGTGGCGCCGGCCTGCGCGTCGGCCGAAGCCGTCGAGCCGGACGTGAGCACCGGACGCGCGAAGGCCAGCGCCAGCAGCGCCAGCGCCGCGGCGCGCAGCAGCAGCAGCGGCCAGTCGGTGATGCGCTGCCGTTGCTCGGTGCGAATGGGCAGCTTCTGCAGGAACATCAGCGAGGGGAAACGCAGCGGCCGGTCGCGATCCTTGTTGCGCAAGTGCAGCAGCAAGGGCACGGCCAGCGCCACGAGGCCCGCCAGAAACGCCGGAACGAGGAAGCCGAGGCCCATGGTCAGCGCACCCGGCTGCGCGTGAGGCGCGCGTCGAGGTAGGCATGCAGCGCACGATCCAGCGGCTCGGACGTGTCGAGTCGCACGTAGTCGGCGCCAGCGGCTACCAGACGCTGCTCGAGTGCGCGATGATGCGCACCGACCAGCGTGCGATACTTGTCACGCAGCGCGTCCGGCTTGAGTGGCAGCAGCACACCGGTCTCGGCATCCTCGAACGTGGTGTCGTCGTCGCCCGGCAGCTCGCGCTCGGCTGGGTCCACGACGTGAAAGAGAATGACATCGTGCCCGTGCATGCGCAGCGCGTCCAAAGCACGCCCAAGTCGCTCGGGGTCTTCGTAGCAGTCGGTCACGAGCACCACGATGCCCGTGCGCGCGCTAAGCAGTCCGACCTGCTCCACACACTCGACCAAACGGCTCGGACCGCCCACGGCCGTGGTGGCCAGCGCGTGCAACATGCGCTGGAGATGCCGCACTGAGGGCGGGATGACCTCGGTGAGCGTGGCCGTGAACGTGGCCAGCCCCACCCGGTCGCCCTGCGACTGCGACAACCATGCGAGCGACGCGGCCAGTATGCGCGCATACACGAACTTGGTGACGGTGCCGCTGCCCCAGTCCATGGACCCGCTCGCGTCCACGGCAAAGAGCACGCTCGCGTTGGTGTCCGCGTCGTACTCCTTGATGTAAAAGCGATCGGTGCGGCCGTAGACGCGCCAGTCGATGCGCCGCAAGTCGTCACCGGGCTGATAGCTGCGATGCTCGGCGAAATCGAGCGACGAGCCCTTGCGCATGGAACGGTGCTGCCCGTGCATGAAGCCGTCCACGACCGTACGCGCAAGCAGCGCCAGATCGGAGATCGTGGCGAGCAGCGCGGGGTCGAGAAAGGCGGCGGGAGCGACAGGCATGCGCGCGGTCCGTTACAGCGACGAGCTGGGCACCGGCACACTCTGGAGCAGACGCTCCACGATGCGATCGGTGGTCATCTTTTCCGACTGCGCCTGGAAGTTCACGAGCACACGATGACGCAGCACCGGACGGGCCAGCGCCTTCACATCATCGAACGCGGCGCTGGCACGGCCCTGCAGAAGCGCACGGGCCTTGGCGCCCAGTACCAGCGCCTGCGCGGCGCGTACGCTGGCCCCGTAGCTCACGTACTGCCGGATATAGTCGGCCGACCCCTCGTTGCTCGGACGCGTGGCACGCACCAGCGCGACCGCGTAGCGCGTGACCGCGTCGGCAATGGGCAGACGACGCACCACCCGCTGATAGGCCAGAATCTCGTCCTTGGTGACCACCGGCTGCACGGCCTCGGGCGGCAGCGCCGTTGTGGCCTTCACCACGGCGACTTCATCCTCCTCGGGCAGGTAGTCGAGCATGACTTCCAGCATGAAGCGGTCGAGCTGCGCTTCCGGCAGTGGATAGGTGCCCTCGAGCTCAATGGGGTTCTGCGTGGCAAACACGAAGAACGGCTTGTCGAGTTCATAGGTGCGCCCCTGCACGGTCACGCGGCGCTCCTGCATGGCTTCCAGCAGGGCCGCCTGCGTCTTGGGTGGTGTGCGGTTGATCTCGTCGGCCAGCAGCACGTTGGCGAACACCGGGCCGGGAAGAAACGCCAGGCGGCGCTGCCCGGTGGCCGGATCATCCTGAATGACATCCGTGCCCGTGACGTCGCTGGGCATGAGGTCGGGTGTGAACTGAATGCGCGAGAAGCGCAAATCGAGTGCCCGCGCGAGCGTGGAGATGAGCAGCGTCTTGGCGAGACCGGGTACGCCCACCAGCAGACAGTTGCCACCGGCGAACAGGGCGATGAGGGCCTGCTCCACCACGGCATCCTGCCCGACGATCACCTTGCGCAGCTCGGCGGCAATGCGCTGACCAGCGCCCTGCAGCCGGTCGGCCAGGGTGGCATCGTCGAGATGGTCGAACTCAGTGGCGGCGGCGCCTTGCACGGGTGCGGTCACGCGGGTCCTCGGAGGGTGAAAAGGTCAGCGGGTCAGCGCGTAGACGAAGTAGTTGATGCCCAGCTTGTACGCTTCGTTGGACATGTCCAGCGGATACATCCCCACGTCGGAGAACTCCCAGTAATCCGACAGGTCGTTGTTGTAGTTCACGATGGCCAACAGACGCTTCTTCGGATCGTTGTCCTCGAAGTAGCCATAGAACGCCGACTTGTAGCCGTAGTACGGGTGACGGTAGTCCAGCGTGGCAATGCGATAGAACGAATCGAAGATCGGGTGCGAGAGCTCCATGGGCACCGCACGCAGCGACGGAAACACCCGCAGCATCTGGCTTTCGAAGTTGAACCAGTGCTCGCCGGCGAAGTCGTCGAAGATGATGAAGCCGCCCTTGCTCAGATACTTGCGCAGTCCCAGTACTTCCGCGTCGTTGGGACGCCAGAACCCGGGTTCCGCCATGTAGGCAATCGGGTAACGACCCAGCGCCGGATCATCGAGTGTGAGAATGTTGCTGGCGTCCACGCGGATGCGCGTGGTGGACAGCTCACTCAGGATCTTCGTGAAGTTGCGTTCGCCGCGCGGATAGTCGTGCGCCCAGGGCTCGTCACGCCGACTGAAACTGAAGTCGGGCATGAGATACTTGATGCGCACCCAGGTGATGCGGCCGTCGTAGGGCACGTTGGGCAGAATGGGCTGCGGACGTCCGCCGCGCCGCTGCGCGGGCAACTCGCGCGCACCGAGCAGCAGGCCCAGCGTAGCGCCGGCAATGACGGCCAGACGCAGCGCCACCCTGAACGCTGGCATGCTGAGGAATCCGGACATCAGCGCGGTCCTCCGCGGCGACGCAACTCCAGCAGCAGTGCCTGCGCCTGCTCGTAGCTCGGTGCTTCCTCGAGTACCGACAGCAACTCGCGGCGTGCGCCCGCCACATCCCCACCATCCGCGAGGGCCTTGGCCAGTTCATAGCGCGCCTGCAGCACATCGGTTGGGCGCAGCGCCAGTACGGCACGACGCTCGCGAATGGAGCGCGCATGGTCACCCGCTTGCGCTGCGAGCTGCGCCAGTTCACGTCGGTCCGCCGCCTCGTATGGCCAGATCCACAAGGCCCGCTCCCACGCCGCCATGGCGCCCGCCACGTCGCCGCGCCGGCCACGCACACGCGCCTCCAGCACGTTGGCGTCGTACGCGGTTTCGTCGCGGCCCGTGACCTCAGGGAGATAGGTCAGCACCGCCGCCGTATCGCCACGCTGCAGCGCAAGCTGTGAAAGAAACCACGAGGGCCCATCGTCACCGGCATAGGCCGGCATCATGCTCCGGGCGCGCTCGAACAGCACACGCGCCGAGTCCGGTCGGGCGTTCATCAGTGTCAGGGCCTCACGCATGGTGCGCACAAAGCTGCCCCCGCTGCTGTCACGCGATGCACCAGCCGTCCGCATGCCACCAACTGCCGCGATGGCGGAGGCATATCGTGCCTGTACCCAGGCGTCGAACTGCGCGTCGGCCTGTGCCATGCTGAGACCCAGCACACGCTGAAAAACCGTCGGCGTGTCTTGGCCATCACGGTAGCCCTTCAGCATGTCGCGCAGTGCCATCGCGCCTCGTGTGCTTTCCACCCACTCACCAAACAGCGAGGCCTGATAGTAGCTGTTGCCCACTTCGTCGGGACTGCGCGGCCGCATGAAGCCGTCGTTGAGCTGGCTCAGCGGACGAATGCGACCGCCTGAATAGGCCATAAGCCAGCCCAGCGAACCGCGGGCGCCCCAACCCGCGTTGGCGCGCCGTTCTTCCAGCACCGACAAGCCTTCGGAGAGCCAGCGCGGCACACGATGCGCCGATGCACCCAGCGTGAACGTGTGGGCCAGTTCGTGCCACGCGGTGCTGCCCCAGTTGTAACTGCCCTTGGCCTGCACGTTGGGCGCATCGAGGGCCAGCAGATTGCCAAAGCTCACACCCAGCGCGCCGAGACCATTGAGCCCCACGGTACGCACCGAGAAATCGGCCTGCACGTCGTAGAGCTCGAGATGGATGGGCGTGGCGGGGCGGTAGTCGTAGCGAAGTGCCAGCGAGTCGTAGGCGCGCTCCAGCAGCGGTGCGATGTACAGCACCAGCAGCTCGGCTTCCTTCTCGGGCGCCGTAATGCGAAAGCGCCCACGTTCAACCGTACGAAAGCCACGCATCTTGTCCAGCAGGTCGAGCGTGTTCTTGTGCCACACATTGTACGGATCGAGCGCAAAGGCCCGCTCGAGCGCTGCACGTCCGGCAGTAAAGTCTCCCAGACGCAACTGATTGGTGCCCAGCACGCCAAGTGCGGACACCGACAGACTGTCGCGCCGAACGGCCTCGCCGGCCAGTCGCACCGCTTCGGCATAGCGACGCTGGCGCACCGCTGCTTCGGCGAGAAAGACATCGAACTCCGCGCCGCCCGGCTGCAGACGGCGGGCGACGGCCTGCGCTTCACGGTACGACGCGGAATCACCGGTCAACCAGGCCACTGCACCCAAGACACTCCACGCATCCAGCAAGCTGCTGTCGAGTGCCACCGCCGAGCGCGCCGTGACACGCGCACTGTCAAAAGACTCGGCGTCGAGATGCAGGCGTGCGATGAACGCGCGGGCCAGCGCGAAGCGCGGGTTGGCGTTGGCACTCTTGCGCGCGGTTTCGAGCGCATTGCCCTTGCTCTCGAACTCCTCTACACGCGCGAGTCCCAGCAAGGCCTCCGCATCGTCGGGCGCGCGCCGCAGCACGCCGGTGTACAGCGTACGGGCTTCGGGCGCGTCGTACTTGTCGAGAAACAAGGCCGCCGTACGCCGCTGCGACTCGAGATAGCTCGAGTCCATGGCCGTGGCGCGATCGAAGGCGGCCAGCGCGGCCTTCACCGCACCCACATTACCGACGCCCTGCAGCACATACGCACGGCCCGCCGACGTATGCTCGGCGGCACTCGTTGCGCCGCTCGTTTCGTACTGCGACGTAAGCTGCCGTGCGAGTCGAACTGACACCTCGCGATGCCCACGCGCCGCCGCCTGCTCGGCCGCCAGAATGAGCGCCGCAAAGCGATCCGGGCTCGTGGCCCGCGATTCCTGCGCACAGCCCAACGCGGGCCAGAGCCACACGAGGCCAGCCAGCACGCGGGAGAGTCGACGCGGAATCACACGCACTACTTGTCGCCTCCTGCGGCCTTGATGGCCGCCGACTTCTCGGCGATGGCCAGCAGCAACCGTTCCAGCTCCGCTTCGTAGGCGGCCGCATCCATGCTGGCCTTGCGGCCGCGCAGCGCGGCCACCTGAGACTCCAGGGCCTGACGCTCAGCCATGAGCTGCGCAATGCGCGGATCGGCCGCCGTGGCACGCTGCCCAAACGTGATACGTGCCGCCACCAGCGAGTCGCTGACCAGTGCGTGTTCTGTCAGCAACCGCTTTCCGCGCTCGTAGGACTGCTGCACCTCGCGGCGAGCATACCGAAAGGCTTCCAGTACCGACAGGCGACCATCCTTGTCACCGTCCGCCTCACCACCTTCGAGGCCACGCACAAAATGTCGGAGAAACTCCGATTCGTTCTTTTCGAACGCCGACTTGGTGGCGGTAATGACCACGCGGCCGGGCGCCGTAAGCACGGGCACGAAATCGCCACTGCCGGTCGCTGTGTTGATGAAGACCACCTGCTGCGCGGCAAAGGGCTGCAGCCAGGCCGCGTACTCGGTGGCGGTAGCGTCGGGACCTGGCAAATTCACCTTTGAGCCGGGGCCCTCTCCACTGCCGTGCCCAGCCAGCAAGACGAGCAGTACGTCACCGGGTTGCACACGCCGCGACAGCCGCAGGAACGCATCGGCGACATTCTCGCGGGTGCTGCGACGACTGGTGCTGCTTGAATCCTCGGTCAGGATCAGCAGACTCGAGTCGTTGACACCCCAGCGGCTGCGCGCCACGTCACGCAAGGTGTTGGCCGCCTGAGTGAACTGCGTCTTGAATTGCGGCGCCCCTGAGAGGCCGCTCACGAACAGCACGTGGGTGCGCTGGGCCTCTGCCCGACCGGCCGCAACGGCCAGAAGTCCGCACAGGGCTGCCATCGTGCGCAGACCCATCGCGTGAGTGTTAGTGAAGGTTCTCATGCGAGTCCCCTCCACCGCCGATATCCCCACTCGAAACCCAACAGCAGTGCGAGTGTGAGAAACACGGCCGGCATATCCCAGAGATCGCGCGCTTCGCGCACCGTCACACCGGCGTTGGTGTACACGGCGTCGTCGGCCACGCGCGCGGCATCCGACAGCGGGTAGTAGCGACCGCCGGTCTCCTCCGCGATGCGCTGCAGCAACGCGGTGCGGAGTTCAGCCTGCGCCACGTCGGCGCCGCGGTCATCCACCAGTAGCGAGGTCGTGGCATACTGCAGCGAATCGCGGCCACGTCCCGCCTCCGCGTCGATGGTGTAGCGGCCCGTATCGCGCGGTGTGAAGCGCGCTGTATAGCTGCCATCGTCGCGCAGCGCCCACTCCAGCGGCAGTGTTTCGCTGCGTCCGTCTGGGCCGGTGACCGTGGCGTTCACGGTGGCGTCGTTGACTTCAGCAAAGAGCGGCGTGTTGACCTGCGCGCGCAGCATGATGGGCTCGCCAGGCGCCACGCGAGCCGGGGTAGCGGTGATTTCAAACGGTGATGGCACATCATCCACCAGCCAGCGCAGCACCTGTCGCCAGAAGGTTTCGTGCGTACGGTCGTCCACCTCCACACTGCTGTCCATCTTCCAGAGCCACGAGTCCTGCACGCCAAACACCGCGCTCATGCCACGGCCGTAGCGCTGCCAGGCAAGAACGGGCACGTCGCTGCGTCCATCATCCGTGCGGCCGGCCAGCAGCACCGTGGCACCGGCACGCACCGCGCCGAGCTGATTGACCATGGTAAGCGCCGGCATCGAGTCCCAACGCTGGCGTGACGCGTCAATACTTGGGCCTAGCTGCAGCGCGGGATGCACATCGCCGCTGCGCGTGGGGCGCACGCGTACGGTGATGGCCGGTCCTTCTGCGTTGGGCTCGGCGCGTGTGAGCGTGAGCGGCAACACATCGGCAACGGGTGTGCCGGCAAATCCGCCCTCCGACAACGAAGCGCGACCACCGAGCACCAGCAGACTGCCACCGCGCACGCTGACAAAGTCGGCCAGCATGCGCAATTGCTCGACGGTGAAGAACCCCGCTTCCACGCTGCCGAGCACGAGAGCGCGGTAGCGGAAGAGTTCTTCACGGGTAGCCGGGAAGCCCGACATCAACTCGAGACTGTCGCGCACACCAAGCCGGAGAAACTTGCGCTCGGCGCTGCGCATGAGCCCCACCACTTCGACTGCGCTGTCGGCCGAGACGGCGCGACGCAGGAAAGCAAACTCGGGGCGTGGTTCTCCCTCGAGGTAGAGCACACGATCGGGACCGCTGCGTACTTCAAGGCTGGTCTGCCACTCGTTGTTTTCAGTGACGATTTCGCCGGACAAGGGACGCGCGCGCACTGCGAGCCGATGCACGCCGGCCGCGAGCGGCGGAATGCGCACACGCGTCGTGACCAGGTCACCGCGTGCAGGGGCACGCAGTGTTTCGGTGGCCACCACGCGGCCGTCGGCTTCCACGGTGAGCGTGACATCGTTCTTGTCCGTGCCACGCAATCGCACATCGGCTTCGACGAGAATGGTGGCGCCGGCCAGTGAGCGGCGCGGCGCCTGCACGCGTTCCACCGCCACGTCGCGCTCAAAGCGCTCGCGGCCAACGCCGACGGTGTACACCGGCACACGCTGCGCGCGAAGCGCGAGCAGGGCGTCGTCGAGTGCGCCACTGCCATTGTCGGCGCCATCGGACACGAGCACGATACCCGCGAGCGGCATGCCGTTCAGATCTTCACGCACATCGGTGAGTGCCTGCGCGAGATCGGAGCGTGTGCCGCGTCCGTCCACTTCGCTCACACCACGCACGGGCGCGGCCGCACCGGCAAAGCCGAAACGCCGCACGGCAAAGCGCTCGGAGAGTGTGCGCAGCAGGGCGCCGCTGTCGCTGAACGTGGCCCGCACCGCGCCAAGGCGTGTGCTGTCAGCGCCCGCGGCGCCCTCGCTGTCTCGAATACGCATGCTGCGCGTGTCGTCGTAGACCACCGCGAGCACGTTGCGCTGCGGCACCGCGGACGCAATGACGAGCCCGGGGCGAAAGAGACAGGCCAACACCAGCAACACCACGGCGCTGCGCACCACGGCCAACACCACGCGGTCGGCCGGGCGCAGCGTGCGCAGGCGTGCGTGCAACACCAGCACCAGCAGCAGCAGCAGGGCACCGACCACCATCAAAGCCAGCACCGGAACAACCGGTGCCGTCACGAACTCTCCGCGGGCGAAGGCGCGCGGGGAATACTTGAACAACCAGGTGGCGATGCTGTCGAACCAGGAGGGCACGAACGCGTTGGTACGGAGGGAGGGAGGCCCGGTGCATCGCGCAGACCGGGGCTTCATGCAGAGAGTGCAGCGTGGAACGCGGATCGTCTACTGTAGACGCAACATGGGACACCGATGTTGGGGGCGATGTTGCCGATGTGCGATCGGATATCGCGTACCAACAGGCGGAATCAGCCGATGTTCCAGCGAAGTCGGGCTTAACACTGCTGGTCCCGCCGCGTCCAATGTGGTGGAGCGGGCGCCTGGTTTGGCGACCGCCGCACATACAGAGGAGGAAGGCTCCCATGCGTACGATGCGTTCCCAGACCGCGCGGCTTGCCGCCGCTGCCGGTCTCCTGATGCTGGTTTCGCTGGATGCTACGGCGCAGTCGCGCCGTGACACGTCACGTGCCCCCCGTACCCCGGATGCTGGCGCACGTGCCCGTCAGGGCGTACAGCCCGGCATGGCGCAGGGCCCAGCGCGCGGCATGCGTTCGCGCACGGATGGCCCCGGTCAGGGACCGACAGCGCGTGGCATGCGTCAGGGCGGAAATCCAGCGGCCCAGATGCTGCGCCTGCGGCAGCAACTCAATCTCACCGACGAGCAGGTGCAGAAGCTCGAGACGCTCGCCAAGGCTGATGCGCCGCGCCGCAACGCGGCCGACGCGCTACGGGCTCGCGCCGATCTCATGGAAGCCATGCAGGGCGACGGCAATTTGTCGGCGGCCCGTGCAGCGCTCGACAAGATGAGCCGACTGCGCAACGAGCAGGTGGTGGCCGGGCTCAAGCAGCGACAGGAGGCGCGCGCCGTGCTGACCGCCGATCAGCGTCAAATCGTGGACAACGCCCGCCAGCGGTTGCGCGGGGTAGCCATGCGTGAGGGCGCCATGCGTCAGCGCGCGGTGCGTGGCCAGCCGTTCGGTGGCCAGCAGTTCCGTGGCCAGCCGGGTTGGGCACCGCGCGGCCCACAGGTCCGCGGTCCGCAGGTTCGCGGCCGGCAGGTCCGCGGCCCACAGGTTCGCGGCCCACAGGGCCCGCAGCTCGGTGGTCCCCAGTTCCGCGGCCGCATGCAGGCTGTACCGCCCGTTCCACCGGTTGATCCGGCGCCGCCGGCCAACCTCGACGTCGACAACTTCCCGCCAATGGGCTGAGCCTGGCGCAGTCCATCTGCGACGGCCGAACGGTCCGCGCCTCCCTCGGGAGCGCGGGCCGTTTGTCGTTCAGGGGCCTCGCTCAGCACCTGGCCAGTCCGCCTGCCAGCGCGCCACATCAGCCGGCGTGTCGAGATCCAGCGCTCCGCCCGGCAGGTCCACGCGCCGAGTGCCCGGCGCCCGCAGCAGTGCCCGTGCGCCCTGATCGCCGCGCAGTTCCGCCAGCGTCGACCAGTCGCCAATCGGCAGAATGGCGGGCACACCAATGATCTCTTCGCCATTGTCGTCCTGCCATCGGGACGCCACGCGCTGACGCAGGTCGCCGCGCCACCGCCGATCCAGCGCCGCCACGTGCGCGGCAGTCACGGCCGGCATGTCGCAAGTGGCCAACAGTGCCGCCGCATACAACACGCGGCCATCACCCGTCGTCTCGCGGAGCGCGCGAATACCAGCGGCGATCGACGACCCCATGCCGTCGGCCCACTTGTCATGTCGCAGCGTATGCAGGCGCGACGGGTGTACGGCCTGAACAGGCGCCAAGGCCTCCAGGACCGACTCGGCCTGTGCCCCCAGCACCACCAGTACCTCATCACAACCACCGGCCAATAGGCGCTCGGTCATCTCCGCCACGAGGGGGGCGCCGGACGGCGCGCGCAGCAGGGCCTTGGGCTGCCCCAACCGCATGGAGGCACCGGCGGCCAGCAGCAGGCCCGCCAATCGGGGGATGGGGGACGTGGTCAGTTCTCGGGCGTGTGACTGGACGGCCGCGGCTGCGGCGTGGGACTGCGCCCATGAATGGGACTCACACGATCCCGCAAAAATCCTGCTGGTCGCGCGTGCATGACCGCCTCGATCTCGGCGATGGCCGAGAGGGCGATGGACGCTGGCGACTCACCGCCCAGGTCGAGGCCAATCGGGGCGTGCAACTTGTGCCGCAGCTTGGTCGTGAGCGGCGTGCCGCGGGCCTCGAGCGCCGGTTCGATGCGCTCCAGTAGTTGTGCGGCCCGGCTCCGGCTGCCCAGCACCCCGATATAGCCGAGTGGCAGGGGCAGAGCCGCCGTCAACCATGCACCGTCTACGTCGAAAATATGCGACAGTAGAGCAACAGCAGAACGCCCGTCATGCGGTAGTGAAAGCAAAACTTGCTCAGGCGTCTCGTCTGCGGCCACCAGCCGCCGATGCACCGGCCGTTCGGTGGACAGGGCTTCCAGCATGGCCGGACGGTGATCCAGAATGGTGACCTGCCACCCCAGCAGGCTCGCCATGCGCGCGAAGGTCTCCGCGCCCCGTCCGCCTCCAACCAGATGCAGGGCAACCGGGGCCACCAGCGGCTCGATGAACACCGCCTGCTGATCACTCAAGGGCTCGTAAACGGCCGACGCGGTCCGAAAGGCCACCTGGGTGAGCGCCCGCACGCGGTCCTCGTCCACCGCTGTGGCCGGCGAATGCAGCAGGTGCCAGTGGCCGCTGTCCGGCGCACCGTCCAAAAGCATCCAGGTGCCCCCGGCCTCTTCGCCCTCGCTCGCCTCAGCTGTGGGAAGGACCGTCACCACCGCACCGCCCTGACGACGCGCACGCACCGACTCGGCCTGCACCATCCAGCGCCAGTCGGGAAGGGGCTCGAGCAGCAGGTGGGCAATGCCGTCACAGGCCGCCCCAAAACCCCAGATCGTCTGCAGGTCGGCGCGCAGATCGTAGCGCAGCCGTACACTCCGCCCCGTCGCGCACACCTCCGCGGCCCGCAGCGCCACGTCCGCCTCGAGGCACCCACCGCTCACGGCTCCCGCCAAGACCCGTCCCTCGCCATCCACCAGCAGGCGCGCACCGGGTTGACGATAGGACGAGCCTTCCACGTCCACGAGCGTGGCCAGCGCGAGGGGCACGGCGGGGCGGGCTTGACGGGCCGCGGCTGCGGCGCGGGCGAGTTCGACGAATCCGATCACACAGCGCTCCAACGGAGGGAGGGGCAGGCGTCTGGCCGCGTGATCGTGGGCGACCCCGTCTCTGCTCCGCGAGATATATGAAACGCCGGCGCGAAGGGCCATAGCCGCCGCGGCATTCCTTGGGACGGATAGCCCCATGTAAAACTGGGAATTGACGAATCTTCATTTTCGGTAAATATTCGGTCGCCTGCCGGTTCGGACTGTCGTGACAAGCGAGGAGCTGGCCGGGTAGCCGTTTAGAAGCAAATCCGCACGCGGGGGTGTCGTTCCCAAACCGTGAAAGCAAGTACCTACTTGCGCTGCAAGCATGTACTTGCGTAATCATTCCGCATGATCGACGACCTGCGACACCGAATTCTCTTCGCCGCTGCCCGGGTGTACGCCCAGCACGGGTGGCGGGGGGCCACCACCAGACGCATTGCCGACGAGGCCGGCGTCAACGAGGTGACCCTCTTTCGACACTTCGGCTCCAAGGAGACCCTGCTCGACGAGATGATGCAGGCCTGTGCCACCCGGTTTGACCGGCCGGCTCTGCCTCTCGACCCGCAGCATCCGCAATCCGAACTCTACGACTGGATGGCCACCCAGCACGCCCAGTTGACTGAGATCCGCGCCATCGTGCGACAGATGATCAGCGAGGCCTCGGAACGTCCAATGGCCGGTGGATGTGCGGCGCATGGACCGGCCGCCGCCGCCGGCGAACTGCGCGAGTACATCGTGCGGCTCAGGCGCACCGGTGCCATTCCCGAACAGATCTCTCCGGTCGAGGTCTCGGCGGCCACCACCATGCTCATGGGTGCGCTGTTCGCCGACGCCATGAACCGCGATCTGATGCCCACGATGTTCCCGCAGGCCGTTGATGAAAGTTTGCGCGCCTACGTTCGCATCTTCTTGCGAGGCGTGGGCGCGTTGCCGGAACCGCTCTCCTCCGCACCGCGTACGGTTTCCAGTCCCTCGACCCTTACCACCGTTTCCGAATGATGGCTTCTCTTCGCGGGACTCTCGTGGCCGTGCTGTGTGCCACGCTGCTCCCGCATCAGCTGACGGCGCAGTCGGCTCCTCGTCCGTTGTCTCTGGCCGAGGCTCTGACATTGGCCGGTGCATCCAGCGAAAGCGTGGCGCTGGCCAAGGCCGGCGCCGACCGCGCGCGCGGGCAGTTCGGCCAGGCGCGCTCGGCGCTCCTGCCGCAAGTCAACACCACCCTGCAGTGGCAAAAGCAGCTGCAGAACCAGTTTGCCGCCCTCACCGAGCGCTTCGGCAATCAGGACGGTGGCAACAATGGTGGCGGCGCCGACACCTCGGCCGCCGATAACCCCATCACGCGCATCTTCGCTTCGCAGTACAACTTCAACTTCGGCCTCACCGCCACGCAGCCGCTCTACACCGGTGGTCGCGCCATGGCTGGTATTCGGGCCGCGCGCCTCGCACGCGAGTCCGCTGCACTGGGCATCACGTCGGCCGAGGCGCAGGTGCAGCTCAACGTCACCACGGCGTACTACGACGCGGTGCTTGCTGACCGGCTCGCCGTCATTGCCGACTCCACTTTCGTGCAGGCCGAGCGCACGCTGCGTCAGGTGCAACTCACGCGCGATGTGGGATCGACGTCGGAGTTCGAGCTCATTCGCGCCCGTGTGACGCGTGACAATCAGCGTCCCTCGCTGCTGCAGGCGCGCACGCAGCGTGAACTGGCGTTTGTGCGACTGCGTCAGTTGCTCGACCTGCCGGCCGACCTGCCGCTCGCGCTCACCGACAGTGTGGTGGAATCGCCGCTGCCGGCTGCACCCGCCACGTCGGCGCCCGTCACCACGGTCAACGTGGACGCGGCCTCGGTGCTCGCGCCCGATCCGCGCGTGACGGGCGAAGTCTCACGTGTCGTGGCCAAGAGCGATACCACCAACGCCGCGCGCACCGCCGTGTTGCAGGCGCGCAAGGACGTGGAAATCGCGCAGCAGAATCTGCGCGCCACCCGCGCGCTGCGTCTGCCGCAGCTCTCGGCCACCACCAACTATCAGCGGTTGGCGTATCCGCAGAACATTCTGCCCAGCAGCCTCAACGACTTCCTGCCCAACTGGACGGTTGGCGTGGGTCTGTCGCTGCCCATCTTTTCGGGCGGCAGCGTGACCGGCCAAATCCAGACCGCAGAAGCGGGGCTCGTGGAGGCGCGTCAACGTCTCAAGCTGGCCCAGGAGGGCGCCACGCTCGACGCGCGACAGGCCACGCTGCAATTGGCCGAGTCGGAGGCGGCGTGGCAGGCCAGCATCGGCACCGCCGAGCAGGCGCAGCGCGCCTACGACATTGCCGAAGTGCGTTTCCGCGAAGGCATCTCCACACAGCTCGAACTGTCGGAAACGCGCGTGCAGCTCCAGCAGGCGCTCGCCAATCGTGCGCGCGCCGCACGTGATCTGCAGGTGGCACGCACGCGTCTCACCCTGTTGCCGTACCTCCCCCTCTCCACTGCTGCCGCGCCGGCCGCTGCTCCCTCGAACACCGGGATGTCCCGATGAAGACGATGATGCGCCGCACGGCGCCTTTTGTGATGCTCAGTCTTGCCGCCGCGGCCTGCAACAAGCAGGCGGAGGCCGTGCCGGAAAACACCAACAGTGTGCAGATGATCGGCCCCGACAACATGGCGGTGGCTCGTCTCGATACGCTGGCCAGCGGTCCAGCCATCAGTGGCACACTCACGGCTGATCGCGAGGCGCGTATCCGTGCCGAAATCAGCGGCTCGGTCCTGCAGACCATGGTCGAAGCCGGTCAGCGCGTGAGCGCCGGCACCGTGCTCGCGCGCATCGATGATGCCGCGGTGCGCGATGCCGCCATCTCCGCCAAGTCCGGTGTAACGCAGGCGCAGGTGGCCGCCGATCAGGCCGCGCGCGAATTGCAGCGCAGCCGCACGCTGGCCAAGGCCGGCGCGGTGGCGGAGCGCGATGTCGAAGTGGCGGAGCGCGCCAATCTCTCGGCGCAGGCTGCGCTTGACGACGCCAAGGCGCGCCTCTCGGCGGCGGAGAAGAACCTGCGCAACACCATGGTGCGCGCGCCGTTTGCCGGTGTGGTGGCCGAGCGGGCCGTGAGCCCTGGCGACGTGGTGTCGCCTGGTGCGGCCATGTTCACGGTCATCGATCCGCGCAGTCTGCGCGTGGAGGCCTCACTCCCGGCGGCGTCGCTGGCCGATGTGAAGGTCGGTGCCGAGGTGCGCTTCTCGGTCAACGGCTCCGATCGTCAGCTGAGCGGCCGCGTCACGCGCATCAACCCGATGGTGGATCCGCAGACGCGTCAGGTACGCATCCTGGCCACGGTGCCCAATGCGTCGGAATCACTGGTGGCCGGTTTGTTCGTGGAAGGCCGCGTGGCGGCGCAGAAGCGTGAGGGGGTGCTGGTGCCCGAGCAGGCCGTCGATCAGACGGGCATTGCGCCGTACGTCATGCGTCTCAAGGGCGGCAAGGTCGAGAAGGTGGAAGTGCAGGTCGGTTTGCGTGACGTAGCCGCTGAGCAACTCGAAATCACCACCGGCTTGGCTGGTGGCGATACGGTGCTGCTGGGCGCTGCGCGTGGTATCTCCGCCGGAGCATCCGTGGCCGTCTCCACGCCGCGTGATGCCAGCCCCCGCGATTCGTCGGGAACCCCGAAGAACGTGAAGAACTGAGGCACGCATGCTGATTTCAGATTTTGCCATCAAGCGACCACTGCTTACAGTGGTCGCCATGCTGGCACTGGTGGGCTTCGGCCTCGTCGCGCTCACGCAGCTCGAGACCGATGAGTTCCCCGAAGTGCAGCCGCCCATTGTGCTCACCACCATCGTCTACCCGGGCGCCTCGCCTGACCAGGTGGAACGCGAGGTGCTCGAGCCCATCGAAGAGGCCATCCAGGCCATCTCGGGCGTCAAGTCCATCAACGGCGAAGCGCGTGATGGCTTTGCGCAGATCGTCACGCAGTTCGTGTTCTCGAAGGACCTGCAGGAAGCCACGCAGGACATTCGCGACGCCATCAGCGTGAAGCGTCAGGATCTACCGCAGGAAATCGAGGAGCCCATCCTCAAGAAGTTCAATCCCACCGACGCGCCCATCGTTACGCTGGGGCTGGCGTCGAGCACGCTCACGCCGGCGCAGCTCACGCTGCTCGCTGATCCGGGCATCACGCGCGAACTGCGCGCTATTCCCGGCGTGGCCGACGTCTCCATCACGGGTGCCGTGAAGCGCGAACTCACGGTCAATCTTGATCCGCAGCGATTGCTCGCTGCGGGGGTGAGTGTGCCGCAAGTGGTGGGCGCACTGCAGGCAGGCAACCTGGCCGTACCGGTCGGTCGTCTCAATGGCGCGCTCGACGAGCGCACCATCCGTCTCAAGGGCCGCCTCGACGGACCGCAGGACTTCATGCAGATGGTCGTGGCCGAAAAGAACGGCCGGGTCATCCGCCTGGGTGATGTGGCCACGGCCACCGACGGCATTGAAGAGCAGCGCACGCTCGCGCTCTTCAACGGCCGCGAAGCCGTGGGTCTCGAGATCAAGAAGACCAAGGGCTACAGCACGACGGCCGTCGCCGAAGCCATCCTCAAGAAGGTCGACGAGCTGCGCCCCACGCTGCCCAAGGGCGTGCAGTTCGAAGTCGTGAAGAACAAGGGCGAGCGCGTGGAAGACTCAGTCGCCAACGTGCAGAGCGCGCTCATCGAAGGCGCGGTGCTCACGGTGCTGGTGGTGTTCCTCTTCCTCAATTCGTGGCGCTCGACGGTCATCACCGGTCTCGCGCTGCCGGTGTCGGTGCTGGCCAGCTTCGTGGCCGTGTGGGCCTTTGGTTTCACACTCAACACCATGTCGTTGCTTGGCCTCTCACTGGCCATCGGTATTCTCATCGACGACGCCATCGTGGTGCGCGAGAACATTGTGCGTCACGTGGAGATGGGGAAGGATCACTACGAGGCCGCGCGTGACGGTACCGACGAAATCGGTCTCGCCGTGGCGGCCACCACGTTCTCCATCGTGGCTGTGTTCGTGCCCATCGCCTTCCTCGAAGGTGAAGCGGGTCAGTGGTTCAAGCCGTTTGCACTCACCATTGCCTGCTCGGTGCTGGTGTCGCTCTTCGTATCCTTCTCGCTTGACCCCATGCTGTCGGCCTACTGGCCCGATCCGCATCTCGAGGAGCACCAGAAGAGCTGGATCACGAAGAAGCTCGACAAGTTCAATCACTGGTTCAACGGGCTTGCCAACGGCTACCGCGGTCTCATTGGTTGGGCGCTCGATCATCCCAAGAGCATGGTCACGCTTGCGGTGGGCACGTTCTTCTTTGCCCTCGCCATGCCGGCCATGGGCCTTGTGGGTGGCAGTTTCTTCCCCATCGAGGACAACAGCGAAATCATGATGACGGTGGAGTCGCCGCCGGGCGCCAACATCGACTATCTGCGCCAGAAGGTCAACGAAGCGCTGGTCATCGGTGAGAAGCAGCCGGAAGTCATGTACAGCTTTGTCACCGCCGGTGGTGCGAGCGGCGCGGTCGACGTGGCGAGCGTCTACTTCAAGCTCAAGCCCAAGGCTGAGCGACTCGCCACTGGTGAGCGCGATGCCGAGTCGCTGGGCGCGGTGCTGCGTGAGGAAGTCAAGAGCATCGGCGGCGCGACGGTGGCGGTGTTCACCAACGATTTTGCGGGTCAGGAGAAGCAGATCTCGCTCGAGCTGCGCGGCGCCAACAAGGACGCGCTGCAAACGGTGGCCGACCAGTACCTCACGGCTGTCAAGAGCACAAAGGGCGCCGTGGACGTGGGGCTCAGCACCAAGGGCCAGAAGCCCGAACTCACGGTGCAGATCGATCGCGGCCTTGCCGGTTCGCTTGGACTGAGCGTGGGCCAGGTGGCTCAGGCCATCCGTCCGGCTTTTGCCGGTCTCGATGCCGGCGACTGGGTGGATGCCAGCAACGAGACCCGCAAGGTCATGATCCGTCTCTCGCCTGAAGCGCGTGCGCGTGGCGCAGACCTCGCGCAATTGCCCATTGCGGTGGGGTCGGGGCCCAACGCCTCGCTCATTCCGCTCGAGCAGGTGGCGCGCATTCGCAGTGACCTCGGACCGGCCGTCATCAACCACCTCAATCGCGACAACGTGATCAAGGTGCAGGCCAACGTGGCGGGTCGTTCGTTGTCGGAAGTCACCAACGAGATCACGGCCAAGACCAAGGACATCACCCTGCCGCCCGGCGTGACGCTCTCGAGCGGCGGTCAGGTGGAGCAGCAGAACGAGGTCTTCACCAGCATCTTCGTGGCGCTGGGTGTGGCGGTGGCGCTCATGTACCTCATTCTCGTGGTGCAGTTCGGTTCCTTCCTCGATCCGGTCGCCATTCTCATCTCGCTGCCGCTCTCGCTCATCGGTGTCATGGGCGCCCTGGCCATTACGGGGCACACCATCAACCTCATGAGCCTCATCGGCGTGATCCTGCTCTGCGGTATCGTGGCCAAGAACGCCATTCTGCTCATCGACTTCGCGAAGTTCTCGCGTGAGAAGAACGGCATGCCGCTGCGTGAGGCGCTCATCGAGGCGGGTGCCATTCGCCTGCGTCCCATCCTCATGACCACCTTCGCGCTCATCGCCGGCATGATTCCGGTGGCGCTGGGTCGTGGTGAAGGCGCGCAGTTCCGTGCGCCGCTGGGTGTGGCCGTCATCGGTGGTGTGATCACCAGTACCATCCTCACGCTGCTGGTCATTCCCACGTTCTACGAGATCTTCGACAACATGCGTGGCGGGCTGCTGCGTCGGGTGGGGCTCACGCCGCCGCACACGGGGCAGTTCCGTACCATGGACATGCCGGTGCCGGAGGCCGGCGACTGACCGGCTGACCCGCAGACGGTTGGCAGACGAACGGCGGCTGGCAGGGAACTCTGCCGCCGCCGTTCGGTTACATTGCCGGAGTCATGCGTCGTCCGTTTGCCTTACTCGCTGCACCGGCCTGGTTGGCCGTGCTCACCGA
>NZ_DLHL01000019.1:23677-86084 GCF_002483225.1 Gemmatimonas sp. UBA7669
CTCACCGAGGAAATCGCACCCGTGCTCGGCGGTATTGCCGTGCACGAGAACCAGCTGCGGCTCATGCCACTGGTGTGGGCCATTACGCTGGGCGGCTGGGCGGCCACGGCGCTGCTGTATGCCTTGGGGCGCAGCAAGTGGGATTGGATTCGTCGCCGTCTGCCCCGCTGGCGGGCGGCTGGCACCGTGGCGCTGCGGGTGGTGGGCGCGCACCCGCTCAAGGCGTCATTCCTCGTGCGCTTTGCGTTCGGTCTGCGCATCATGCTGCCAGTGGCCTGTGGCGCGGCGCGGGTGCCCTGGTACGTCTATCTGCCGGTGTCGCTGCTGGGGTCGTTGGCCTGGACCGCGGTGTACATCGTACTTGGCATTGCTGCGGGCGAAGCCGCGGTGCAGGCCATCGGCCTGTTCGGCAAGTATGGCAAGGTGGTGGGCATCATTGCCGCGCTGGTCACGGCGCTGTTTGTGATCCGCTGGCAGCGCAAGCGCGCCGAGCGGAAGGCGGCCCGACGGGCGGCTCGGCGGGCGGGGCGCTGATCGCGCCCGGCCCTTCGCATTTCAATTCGCCAATTCCGCACGCGCCGCGTCGCGCAGCTCCTGCCAGGCCAGTGTGATATGCTCGCGGTCGCTGCGAATGTTGCCCACCGCCAGACGCAGCGTGTAACGACCATTCAGCTTCGTGTGTGACAGGTACACCCGCCCGCGTGCATTCACGCGCTCCATGATGCGGGCATTGTGCGCGGCCAGCGCCACTTCGTCCATGTCCGATGGTACGTGACGGAAACACACGAGGGAGAGCGTGACCGGCGCCGTGAGTTCCCATCCGCCCTCGAAGTGCACCATGCCGGCAAACTCGCGCGCGAGTTCGCAGTGGAAGCGAATGCGCTCGGCCAGGCCTTCGGCGCCGTAGGCGCGCAGCGTCATCCAGAGTTTGAGCGCACGAAAGCGACGGCCCAGCTGAATGCCGTAGTCCATGAGGTTCACGGCTTCGCTGCCGGTGCGTGTCACGAGATACTCGGGCAGCAGCGCAAAGGCCTGCTTGAGCACATCGGGATGCCGCGTGTACAGCACCGAGCAGTCCATGGGCGTGAACAGCCACTTGTGCGGATTGACGACAAACGAATCGGCGCCGTCCACGCCGTCCATGACATAGCGCAGCTCGGGCACGATGGCCGCCACACCGGCATAGGCCGCGTCCACATGGACCCAGCAGTCGTACTCGCGGGCCACCTGCACCACGGCCGCCACCGGGTCCACGCTGGTGGCACTGGTGGTGCCTACGCAGGGCACGACGGCCATGGGGCGATAGCCCTGCGCCACATCGGCGGCCATGGCGTCGCGCAGCGCGTCAGGCCGCATGCGCAGCATGTCGTCGGCGGGAATCTTGACCAGGTTGTGATGGCCCAGGCCAAGCGCAATGACGGCCTTGTCGATGGACGAGTGCGCGTGCTCGCTGCAGTACACCCGAAACCGCGGCAAGTCCGCACGACCCGCCATGCCCTCCGTGCGCACGCTGGGCGCGATGCGTTCGCGCGCGGCGGCCAGCGCGTAGAAGGTGCTCACACTGGCCGTATCCGTGATCTCGCCAAACCACGGCGCGCTGAGGCCCATGAGCTGACGCAGCCAGTCCAGCGTGACCTGCTCGAGCTCCGTGACGGCCGGACTGGTAATCCAGAGCATGCCGTTGGCATTGAGCCCCGCCGTGAGCAGCTCGGCCAGAATGCCGGGGTAGGCGCCCGAGTTGGCGAAGTAGGCAAAGAAGCCCGGATGATTCCAGTGCGTGATGCCAGGCAGCAGGGTCTGCTGCACGTCGGCCAGCATGGCGTCCAGTGACTCGCCGTGCGTGGGCGGCGCGGCAGGCAGCGCGCGCACAATGTCGCCTGGGGCCACCTGGCTGCGTACCGGGTGACGCTCCGGGTGCTCGAGGTAGTCGGCAATCCAGTCCACGGCCGCATGGGCCACGCGGCGGAAGTCGTCGGGGGCGAGGTCGCCGTGCAGCGGAACGGGTGGGGCGTCTGGGACGAAGCTCATGACCAGAACGTTACCCGGGTCGCGCGTTGCGGTGAATGCCCGCGCGGCGTAGCGTCAATGATGCCCACCACCCGCCGCGACTTCCTGCGTGATTCCGCCCTGCTCGGCGCTGCCGGCATGGCCCTGCCGTCCGACCTGCTCGCCGCCAGCCCGGGCGCTTCCGGAACATTGGCTTCTGTGGTTCCGGCTACTGCCGTTCCGGCTCCCGCTGTTGGCAGTTTCAGTCTCTCTGATCCTGCCGACGAATCCGCCTGGGCCAAGGTCGCCGCCATGTACCGCGTTACCGACAAGGTGACCAACATGGAGGCCGGCTACTGGGGGCTCATGGCGCAGCCCGTGCTGGCGCGCTACCACGAGCACATCGATCGCATGAATCGCGACAACTCGTACTTCGCGCGGCGCGAGTATCCGGCGCTGTTCCGCGGTGTGCGCGAAAAGGTGGCGGCGTTTGTGGGCGCCAAGCCCAGCGAGATTGCCCTCTCGCGTGGGGCCACCGAAGCGCTGCAGGCCCTCATTGGCCAGTACAATCGCGTGAAGGCCGGCGACACCATCATGTACGCCGACCTCGATTACAACGCCATGCAGTGGGCCATGAACGGCCTCGCGCAGCGCACGGGGGCCACTGTGGCCAGGCTCGACATTCCCGAGCCCGCGAGCCGCGAGAACATTCTGGCCGCCTACGATGCGGCGCTGCGCGCGAATCCACGCACGAAGCTGCTGCTGCTCACGCACTGCAACAACAAGACGGGCCTGCTGCTTCCGGTCAAGGATATCGTGGCGCTGGCGCGTCCGCGTGGTGTGGACGTGGTGGTGGATGCCGCCCATTCGTTCGGTCAGGTGCCGCTCACGGTGCAGGACCTGGACGCCGAGTTCATCGGGCTCAACCTGCACAAGTGGATTGGCGCGCCGGTGGGCGCGGGCGCCATGTACATCCGCGAGGGGCATCTCGACAAGATCGACCGCGCGCATGCCGACGAGTCGGCGCCGCTCACCAGCATCGATAGCCGGTTGCACACGGGCACCACCAACTTCGCGACGGTCATGACCATTCCCGACGCGATCGCCTTTCAGGAGTCCATTGGCCTCGCCAACAAGGCGGCGCGTGTACGCTACCTGCGCGACCGCTGGGTGAAGGCCGTGCGCAACGTGCCGGGTGTGGACGTGCTCACGCCTGACGATCCGCACCTGACCGGTGCCATCACGGCCTTCCGTCTGCACGGACGTGGCACGCGAGAAGCCAACAGCGGCATCGCGCGCACGCTGCATGACGAGTTCGGCGTGTTCACCTTCCAGCGTACGGGTCTCGCCAAGGGCGATTGTGTGCGCGTCACGCCCACGCTGTACAACTCGGCCGCCGACGCCGACAAGCTGGCGGCGGCCATTACCACGATTGCGGGGCGGGGGTAACGTTCCTCCGGTTCAGCGAAGCACGAATGCCACGATACACGAAGTCGGACGATCTGACCTGCACCAAAGGCAGGTAGTAAGACACCACCAATTGGTACCACGCCAGTCCATGACCATACTTGTAAGGTTAGTGCTTTCGAGCTTGCTGGCCGTCGCTGTTGGAGGCTGCGACGGCAAAGCGTCAGCGAGTTCCGAGGGCGATGTGCCGGCAGCATCTCTTGCGCTCCTTTGGGAGAAGGGCGATTCCGAGGTCAGCCCAGACCAGGATTTCGGGCGCATCGTCGATGCTGCCCTCGACGGAGAATTGAACGCATATGTCCTTGATGCTTCAACCAACAACATCCGGGTTTTCGACAAGGATGGGCGTTCGCTCCGCACATTGAGCAGAAGTGGCAGAGGGCCTGGCGAGTTGACCGAACCGGTGTCTTTGGTTCATGACGGCAAAGGCACGCTGTATGTGCTTGATCGCGTGAATGGGTTGGTGTCCATTCCAACCAGCAGCAGCAATGCAGTGCCTGGCAAGAGCGCACTGCTGCCGTTCGTTGGGTCAGATTTCTGCCTGTTGCGAGAGAATGCCATCGTATTCGGCAGTCACAACGGACATCCGCTTCACGAGGTGACGTTTTCGGGAAGCATCGTCCGATCGTTTGGCGACTTTGATGGTCCGACGGAGTATCCGCAACACGTTCCGGCACTCAATAGCAAAGGGAAGGTGGCCTGCTTCCCCGAGCTGGACGTGGTTCTCACCGTTCCTCAGCTATTTCCAGTCGTCCGCGCATACCGGCTTGCAGACGGGGCGCCTCTTTGGGCCGACTCCGTTCGGGGCGTTGTGCCGTGGGGCGTCGTGGTAAACCCACAGTTCTATTCAACCGGGCAGCACCGGGATGGATCCGATGAACCGATTGTACTTCGTCCACTTGGGTCAGAGCAGGCAGTCTTGCAGTACCGGCGATCTCATCAGATTGACAGTGCCGTTGCCACCTGCGTGATCACGGTTCGAACAGGAGGCTGCCTGGCCGTCAGAGACTCTACACCTCGGCTGGTCGCTGCTCGAGATGGACTGGTACTATCGTTTACCCATGGCGACTACCACAAAGTGGCGCTCTACAGGCGGAGGTCGGCCAACTGGACAGTTGAACCGTAAGAGTCAGGCCGGCCGCCGCCCAAATCACGATCGCGGGTGGTAGATCGTAGGTCCCATCTGCAGATCAGTCGTCACAATTCAATCCGCACATCCCATGACATACAATTTGTTGACGATCGGGATCATCGCACTGAGCCTGATCGCCTGCGCCACGCCCGCTGCGGATAAATCAGAGTCTGCGCGCAACGAGCCTGCTGCACCGCGTGAGGTCGTTCTCGACAGTCTGGCCACGCTGGATTTCGATTCACTCGGCTTGGTGTCCGAGATCCCGAGTCATTTGACGGAAGCCCGCACCGGCGAGATCGTGCTGTTTGACGGTCAGCAGCAGCGGATCACAGTGGTCGACTCGACCGGTAGGCTGCTTCAGGCATTCGGATCAGGCGGGCAAGGGCCGGGGCAATTTCTCAATGCAGAGAGCGTGTTCTCCCTACCCGGCGACACGCTCATGATTTTCGATCGCCAGCGACAGGTGGGCTATCTCTATCACCAATTCCAACTGACAGAGGACCGACTCGACTTTCGCGATTGGGGATTCTCTTCCGGTACGGACCTCCGCATGGTAGGGCGCCTGGGAGATGGGAGTTGGGTTGCGTTGCAGCGCGCCCAATTGGACTTCACCCTACTGGGTGCACGCGCCATCGAGGACACAGTACGCTTGCTGGCTGGTACGCCCGGCGCGCCGCCTCGCGAACTTGCCCTTGCCGGTATCCGCCGATTCGTGGATGTCGGCACGACTGCGATCAGCAGCCGAATTCAGCTCGATGATCTTTCGCCGGCCAGCGGGATGATCTGCGAGCAAGGGGTGGTGCTGGCGGATTCGGCCGGTGTGCGCTACCTGCGTGCCGACGGCACGCTGGCCTCACAGCATACGCACCCCTTCAGGCGAATACCTATCGAGCGACTTGGAGGCGCAGAAGGCATCGTCCAGCGCGTTACCAGCAGCAGTTTCGACGTACAGGGGCCGGCAATGGAGGCGGCGCGTCGAATACTCCGGGGATGGGCCGAATCCGTGGACTCCGCCATGAATCCGATTCACCTGGATGGCCGGGGTTCTGTCTGGTACTCGATCCCAGGGGATCCGTCCGCAGGCGCAGAGGGCCTTGCGTATGCGCGTGTTACAGGTGGGTCGATCGATTCGCTTCAACTGCGAGCGCCTGCCCTTACCAAGGTCGGCAAGCGGTACCTGATGAGCATGATGTTCGACAAGGAGCGAGAGACCTTTGTGTATCCCCTGTTTCGCATACCGCAGTCTGACGTGACGGGCGACGTGCAGCTCGGTTGGTGCTACAACCCGTTCCCGTGGTGACCATGCGACGCTCCAACGTTGGCGCCTCACGGGTCCTGTGGCTCGTGGGTATAGCGACCGTTCTTCGCTCAGCGTCACCGGCCCTTGCACAGGAAATCAGTCGTTCTCCGGCACTTGTCTTCGATCGAGTCGGACACGTGCGCGAACTCCCGGATGGCACGCTCCTGGTGACAGAATCGCTGGCACGCCTTCTGTACGCCGTGAATCGGCAAGGCGTTCGCAAACAGATTGGTCGCACTGGCGACGGGCCGGCGGAGTATCGGTCACCTGGTTGGTTGATCGGGCTGGATAGTCTTTCTTCCGTCTTGATTGACAACAACAATCGTCGCTGGTCATACCTGCAGCAGACCACTTTCTCACCCACCCCCGAGGCACTGCGGGAACTGAGCCTTCGTGTGCAGGGCGTGCTCGGTGGCGTATCGCTGGGCGGCCGGGCACTCGATGTTCGAGGGCACGGGCCGCTGGCACGATTGCCGTTCCCGAACCCAAATCGTGCCCATCCGGTCTCGCGTGACTCCGTCGCATTCGTATTGTACGAGGGCCGCGAAAGGGCAGATACGATCGCGCTTGGTTTGACGCATCGATTCGGCGCGGCTGTGAAGCGCCTGAACATCAAAGGGGTGCCGGACCAATACAACGCCATGCATCCACTCGCCACCTTTGACCAGGCAGTGCTCTTTGCCGATGGCACCGTGGCATTGGCACGCGTAAAACCCTACCGGGTGGACTGGCGACGTGCGAACGGTGCTTGGATTGTCGGTAAGGCTGTCGGCGATGCAACGCCAGCTGTCACGGCCAACATGCGACGTGAACTCTCGCGCGCGGTATCGACCTACGGGGACGAAATCCCGGTGTTCGATGCCTCGGACTTCCCGATATGGCCTGATCGCGTTCCTCCCTTCACCTCGCACAGCGTGCACGCCGGGCCTGACGGCCGTGCCTATGTGGTGCGAACCTGGATAGGAGGCACAACACCACGCCAGGTGGATGTGTTCGATCGCCAGCGCGGTCGAGTGGGCTCGCTGAGCATGCCGCCCGGGGCGCGACTGGTGGGCATTGGTCAGCGGGCGCTGTTTGTGGCCCGTCCGCTCGAGACAGGAGAGGAGGAACTCCTGCGTGTGTCTATTCCGCCGTTTGGGCGGTAGGCGCAGCAAACCCACAACTCAAAACTTGCACTCAAAGCGCACAGCTCACCGAATGGCCGGTCAGCTGTGCGCTTTGAGTGCAAGTCATGAGTGCTCAGTCGAACCAACCCAAGACTCGACACCCAAACACAGAACCCGGAACTGATCAGTTCCGGGTTTTGTGTACACGTTCCGAGTCGTGAGCCTTCACGCGTCCTACTGGGCCCGCTTCGGCACTCCTCCCACCAACAACTCCAGCGCTGCGTTGGCCATGGCCCGCACGCCCACGGGCATCGCGTTGTCATCGGCCTGGAACAGCGGCGAGTGATTGCTCGCCACCCCCATCAAATCCACGCTCGGCGGTGTCACGCTCAGGTTGAAGAAAAATCCCGGCGCCACGTTGGCAAAACGCGAGAAGTCTTCGCCCGCCATGCTCTGGGTCTTGCTCTCGAAGGCCTTGCCCGCGCTCACGCGCTGCAGCACCGGCGCCAGTCGCCCCACCAGCGCGGCATCATTGATGGTGCTGCCGTAACCCAGCGTCACACTCACATCGGCGGTGGCGCCATGCGCGGCCGCGATATGCTGCGCAATTTCCTTCATGCGCACACCCACCTTTTCGCGCGCCTTGGCATCGAAGGTGCGAATGGTGCCGATCATCCACACCGAGTCGGGAATGATGTTCTCGCGCAGTCCGCCGTGAATGGCGCCCACCGTGAGCACTGCGGGGCCCTGCGTGAGATCGAGTGAGCGCGACACTACCGTCTGCAACGCCGTTACGATTTCCGCGCTCACCACGATGGGGTCGACGCCATTGGACGGAAACGCCCCGTGCGTCTGCTTGCCATGCACCACAATGCGCCACGCGTCGCTGGCCGCGGAGATGGCACCCGAACGCCAGCTCAGTGTGCCAAGCGGACCCGGGCCCACGTGCAAGCCCAGCACCGCGTCCACGCCCTGCATGACGCCGGCCTCGATCATGGGCTGCGCGCCGCCGCGCGGCGGCACTTCCTCGGCCGGCTGAAAGAGAAACTTGACCGTGCCCGGCAACTGCGCGCGCATGCCGGCAAACACCTCGGCCACACCCATCAGCATGGCCGTGTGCAGGTCGTGTCCGCAGGCGTGCATGACGCCCGTCTCCACGCCGTTGTACACCGTGCGCACGGTACTCTTGTACGGCACGTCCACCAGCTCGGTCACCGGCAGCGCGTCCATGTCGGCGCGCATGGCAATGGTGGGCCCGGGCTTGCCGCCCTTGAGCACGGCCACCACACCCGGAATGCCGCCCACGTTCTCCTGCACGTCGAGGCCGAGGCTCTTGAGATGCGCGGCAACCAGGGCGGCGGTGCGCTTCTCCTGGTAGCCGAGCTCCGGGTGCTGGTGGATGTCATGGCGCCAGGCGGTGAGCTTGGACGCAATGGCGGCGGTGCGGCGGTCGATCTCGGTGGTGAGTGACGACTGGGCCGCGGCGGGGGCCGCGCTCAGGAGCAGAGCGGCAAAAAGGCCGAGTGGACGCATGGTGTTCGCCATGGGGAGCAAAGACGAAGGTTCGAATCAAGACGAACTCAGAACCCAGGAACTTGAACTCAAAGCTCAAAGCTTCCGGAACCTGCGGTCTTGCGAAGTGAATCCGCCGGTTCGGTCAGCTTTGCGCTTTGAGTTCAAGTATTGAGTGTTGAGTTTGGTGGCTGGCTGCAAGACCTCAGTTGTCCCCACGCGGCTTGGCTTCTGCCGGGCGCACGGTCGGGTACTCGATCCCGAGCTGCTCCAGGTAGGTTTTGAACTTCGTCGGATCGTAGTAGAACTTCTGCAACTGCGGCTTGTACTTCGCCATGATGTCGGCGTTGAGCCAGATGGGCGGTTGGTCGCCGGGCCGGATGAACGGCTGGTACTTCACGTTCTTTGTCTGCACATCGCGGAAGTACGTCCACGCGTCGGCCACCACCTTGGGCTGCAGGAAGATGTCGAGCATGGTGAGCGCCTGCACCTTGGCGCCGGCCAGCGCGCCCTTGTGCGCAATGGGTGTGGCCATGGAAATCGCGTTGGCCCAGTTGTGGCCCGGCAGACCCGGAATGTTGCTCGGGAAGCGCAGCGTGATGGTGGGCATGTTCCACGACACGTCGCCAATGTCGTCGGAGCCGCCGCCCATCCAGTTCTGCGGCGTCTCGGCGCCACGCAGTTCCTTGTTCACCTGCATCTGCAGACCGAAGTCGGGCGAACCCAGTTCCTTCTGGATGCCTTTGGCCAGCGTCTGGTCCTTGTCATCCCAGGCCGGCATGCCCACCGTCTGCACGTTCTTGTGCATGGCTTCGGCAATGGGCTTGCTGAAGTGCGCCGACCAGCCCGAGCCCAGAATCATGACCGTGTCGAGCTTGGTGTCGGTCATCATCGCGGCGCCTTCGGCAATCTTCTTGCCCGTCTCGAACAGCGCCATGGTGCGCGGATAGTCCTGCTCGCGGAAGTAGAACCAGATGCTCGCCGTGCTGGGTACCACGTTGGGCTGGTCGCCGCCGTCCTTGATGACATAGTGCGAGCGCTGCTGCAGGCGCAGGTGTTCGCGCCGGTATTCCCAGCCCTGCGCCATGAGCATGACGGCATCGAGCGCCGACTGCCCGCGCCACGGCGCGCCGGCTGCATGGGCGCTCGATCCGCGGAAACGGAACTCGGCCGAGATCAGTGCACTCTGGCCGCTCGCGCCCCACGACACGCCCAGATCGTTGCCCACGTGCGTGAACAGCGTGACGTCGGTGTTCTTGAAAATGCCATCGCGCACCAGAAACGCCTTGCCGGCCATCTGCTCTTCGGCAATGCCGGGCCAGAGCATGATGCTGCCGTTGATCTTGTCGCGCTGCATGAGCTGCTTGACCACAATCGCGGCCACCACGTTCACCGCCTGGCCCGAATTGTGTCCTTCCCCATGCCCGGGGCCTCCGGACACCATGGGGTCGCGGTAGCCCACGCCCGGCTTGTTGCTGGCCTGTGGGATGCCGTCCACGTCGGAGCCCAGAGATATCTCCGGCTTGCCCGTGCCGTAGCTCCAGCGCGCCGTCCATGCGGTGGGAATGCCGGCCACGCCGCGCTCGATCTTGAAGCCTTCCTTCTCGAGCAGGCCGGTCAGGTACTTCTGGGACTCCCACTCCTGAAAGCCCAGCTCCTGAAAGGAGAAGAGCATGTCCACGATTTCCTGCACCTGCTTGGCGCGGCCCTCCACCAACTTGAGCGCCTCCGCCTTCAGTCCCTCGAGGCGCGGGTCGGCTGAGGTGACGGCGGCTTGCGCTTGCAGCGCTCCGGTTGACAACGGGGCCAGCGGCGCGAGGCCGGCGAGAGCCGCTGCAGCGGCCAGGGGACGGGTCCAGCGGAACATGAGCGGGGCAGATGGCACGGCGGGTCTCCTGAAACGAATGGCCGGGGCGGGGGTCCAACTGCCCGAAGTTACGTTTGGGAGGGAGAAACCGCTCGTCCTGACCCACCGTAGGTCTTCAAGTCGGTGTTTCTGTCCGCTCGTCGTCTGCACCCTTCTGGCCGGATCATGCGTTCCTTCGCTGCCTGCACGCCGTCGTTGGCGTTTGCCCTGCTACTGCCGCTCACCCTGTCCGCCCAGGGACAGAACCCGCCGCGCAGCGGACGCGATACCACGGCACGACCGCGCTCGGGCCCTGATACCTTGCTCCGCCAGTATCGCGAGCCCATTCGTGACGCAGTCCGCGAGGCGCGCAACATCACGCGCCGCGGTCTACGTGGAGACAGCGCCACGCTGGCAGCGCTCAACGCTGAAGCCTCCGCCTCGGCATTCTCCAACGCCGAGGCCCGCGCCGTGTTCGAGCGCGCCCGCGCCGCACGGGAACAGCAGGACAGTGCACTCAAGTCGTATCGCGCCACCACCACGCAGCGGGTATCGCTGTCCATGGGCCCGCGCCGCCTCGGTGTGCAGAAGCTGCTGTTTCAGGGCGACAATGTGGCCGACATCTCCTGGCGTCGCGATGTGGGCGTGCGGGTGAGGCCGCAGGGTTCACGCATGACCATCCCCATGGCGTCTGACGTGAACGGAGACTTTGTCGCGGCCGTCAGCGTCCCGTACTTCCCCGGCCGCGAGCAGCTCTGGTTCCCCTCGTCGGACTTTGGTGTCGTCAAGACGGATGTCGACGACCGCGACATCATCCATCCGCTCGCGCGTGGCGCCGAGCGCTGGTATCGCTACGATCTGGGCGATTCGGCGCGCATCACGCTGCCCGACGGGCAGATCATTCGCCTGCAGGAGCTGCGCATCGCGGGCCGCAAGCCCGACTGGCGCACCTTCGTGGGCAGCTTCTGGTTTGATCGCGAGCGCGGGCAGCTCGTGCGGGCCGCGTATCGCCTGTCCACTGAGATCGACATCTGGTCCACCGCGCTCGAAGAGATCGAGAAGGACGAAGAGGAGTTGAAGGTGCTCGGTCCGCTGCAGGACAGTATTCTGCGGGCGCGTCTGCCGCGTGATGTCTATGTGCGCGACAGTGCCCAGCGGGTGCGCCAGCGTGCCAATGATGCTGAGGACAAGCCGGGCACGTTCGTCACCTCGCTCATTCGCCCCATGAAGGCGCGCCTCGACGGCATCACGGTGGAGTACGCACTCTACAAAGGCCGTTTCTGGCTGCCGCGTGCGCACAGTGCCACCGCCAGCGCCGATGTGATGTTCATGCACATTCCCTTCCGCATGGACGAGAAGTTCACCTACGAAGACGTGGACGGTGACTTCTTCCTGGCGGCGGTGCCCAAGGCGCGTGATCGCTGGGCGCCGCGCGACAGCACGGACAAGGACTCCGTCGTCGTGGAGTCAACAGGGAGCGACGTGCAGGTGTCGGTGAACGTCGGCGGCACCTCGGAGAAGGGCGTCGCTCGCCGCGATTCGGTGCAGGAGCGGCGCTATGGACGCGGCAAGGTCACCCAGTGCCGCAACGACAGCACCTGGACGCGTGTCGAGGAGCGCTACGATCGCGCGCTGCGCATTGCCTACGATTTGCCCTGCGACATGGAGACGTTGGCCAAGTCACCCGCACTGCCACCATCGTCGGCCACGGCCGATGACATTTTCGACCTGCCGAGTCAGGACGAACTGCTCAAGGCTCTCGACCTGGGTTTGCAGGTGCCCTGGGGCCCGCAGTTGCCCAAGCTCCGGAGTGGCTCCGACTTGTTCCGCTACAATCGCGTCGAAGGTCTTTCGGCCGGTCTGCAGGTCACGCAGGAGTTGGGCGCCGGATACACGGCGCGCGGTGTGGCGCGCATCGGTCACGCCGATCTGCACGCCAACGGCGAGTTGCATTTGCTGCGCAGCAACGGCGCGCGCACGGTGGGCTTCGGCGTCTTTCATCGCTTGTCCGCTGCCAACCCCGAGTGGGCCGGTGCCCTCTCCATCGGTCCGTCGTTGCCCGCGCTGCTGTATGGCCGCGATGAAGGCTTCTACTACCGCAACTTTGGCGTCGAACTGACGGAGCGCCGTGAGCAGCGGCGCGGTGCGCTCGAAGGTCGGCTGTTTCTCGAGCGCCAATGGACCGCCGGAGACAGCGACGTGGTGAACACGTTCTCGCTCGCGCGTGCCTTCGGTGACCGACGCTTTGCGCCAAACATACTGGCCGAGCCGGGCTCGTACGCCGGCGCGCAGGTCACCTGGTCACGCACGCTGGTCGATCGTCCGGGTGGCCTGCGCTGGCTCAACATCACGCGAGTGGAAGGGGCCACGGGCACCTTCGAGTACGCACGCGGCTCGGTGGAGAGCACCCTCTCGCGCCAGTTCGGCGGCTGGGCCGCAGCTGTCACCGGCTCCGCGGGCAGCTCCGCCGGGCGCTTGCCGTTCCAGCGTGAGTGGTACGTGGGTGGTCTGCGCACCGTGCGCGGCCAACTGCCTGGCACGCAGAATGGCGACGCGTTCTGGTTTGGCCGCGCGGAATTCGGACGCGGACGTGGCGCATTCCGTCCGGTCGCCTTCTTTGACGCTGGCTGGGCCGGGCGACGTGAAGCCTTTGGCCAAGGCACCACGCAGAAGGGCGCGGGCTTCGGCTTCGGTGTGCTCGATGGGTTGCTGCGTCTCGACATCGCGCGGGGCTTGTTCCCGAACAAGGGATGGCGCACGGACATCTATCTTGGCGCGCCGCTCTGATCTGATGGGGTGAACGGGGGCTCACGAAGAGCCCTTCTAGCGGACTCACGCGTCCGGACGGAGATTGCTGGCGACCCGTCACGCTGGAGGGCGCCTTGCCCCTCGAGTTCGTCTATGCCGCCGCGTTGGCGATGCTGCTCACGCAACTACGGCAAAACGCACCGATCGCCGAAATCCTCACGAGTGTTCAGCGCCTCTGCGCGCTGGCGCGTGTTGGCAGTGTCCGTCTCACGCGAGACCTCTTCGCGGAGCATCCACACGAAGGGGTAGCCGAGGCGGTGGCGGTGCTGCATGACGCGATGGCCGGCCTGGATCTCGCGCGCATCGATATCGACTCCACCACGACCGACACGGAGTTCATCAAGCTGGGCGGGCTGCTCAATCTCGAGCACGATCCCAGTGGCGAGGCGCTCCGTGAAGCGGCGCGTGACCTGGGGCTCTGGAACATCCGTCTCTGGTTTGAGGGCGACAATGTGCCGACCGGCGGTGTGCCGGTGTCTGCCGCGCAGACCCGCAACGACTCCGCCGCCGACGTCGCGGCACGTGGCGCCGCGGCGCGCGGTGCGGCTGTGGCAGCGGTAGAATCGGGCGAGCTCGAAGACGCACTGGCGAGACAGGACGCGCGCGCAACCTGCCGCATTCTGTACGATGCGATGCATACCTCGGCCTTTGCCACCGGGGCCACCCGCGAAGCGCTGCATCTGGTGGTCGAGGCGCTGGTTACGGAGCAGGCGGAGCTCAACACCGTGCAGGCGGTGTTGGAACATGCGCGCGAGACGGGTGCACGCACCGTGTTCACGCACCTCATGGCGGCACCCGATGTGCACGAACGGCGTCTGTTGTTCGATGTGGCCGCGGCCTTGCCGGACATCGTGCCCGTCGCGCGCGAGCACATCAGCAACGGCACCTGGTACGTGGTGCGCAATGCGGCGGCCTTGCTGGGCGAGTCCAAGCAACCGGCGGCCGTGGACGATCTCACACGGCTGCTCAAGCACAGTGACGCCCGAGTGCGCATGGCCGCTGTGGTGGCACTCGGAAAGATCGGCGGGCAAACGGCCATGACCCGCCTCGAGTCGGTGCTGTTTGATCCGTCGGTGGATGTGCGCAACCGCGCGCTGTCCATCGTGTTTTCGGCGCCAGATAGCGATGCGGCAGCGACCACGCGTGTCTCAGTGAATGAAGAGGAGTTGACCCTCGAGTACCAACTGGAAGTGATCGCCGCGCTCGCCCACGTGCAGACGACCCGTGCGCGGAACCGACTTGCTGAGCTGGCCAGACAGGACAGCCACGCGCTCGATGTGCTGCAGGTGCGCTTGGCCGCCATCGGCGCGCTGTGCACCGGCCATCGTCCCGCGGCCGATGTGGTACTCGGCAGCCTGCGCGACGACCCCAGTGCCATCGTACGAGAACGGGTACAGGCCGCGTTGGGCTGAGGACGTTCAGCGAAAAGCCTTCAGCGTTCAAACCCTATGCGCGGTTTGACTGTCAGACTCTCCGACCCGAGGTCTGCCACGGTTTTCGCTCATTCCGCGCGTCCCCATGAATCATTTCACGCTCGCCTTGCGCATGCTGCGCAAGACTCCGTTCGTCACGGCGGTTGCCGTGGCATCGTTGGCCCTTGGCATCGGCGCCAACGCCGCGATTTACTCGATTTTTGATCAGTTGCTCTTGCAACAATTGCCAGTCAGCGCGCCGCAGGAACTGGTGAACTTCTCAGCACCTGGTCCCAAGCCTGGCAGCACCAGTTGCAATCAGGCCGGTAGCTGTGACGATGTGTTCAGCTACGCCATGTACCGTGATCTCGAACGCCTGCAGACCGGCTTCTCGGGCATCGCGGGACATGTGCAATTCGGCGGGAATCTCGCCGTGGATGGCGAGGCCATGACGGTGGACGGCATGTACGTCACCGGGTCGTACTTCGGTGTGCTGGGTCTGGCGCCCGCGCTGGGCCGCGTCATCCAGCCGGCCGACGACGAACCGGTGGGCACACACTTCGTGGCCGTGCTGAGTCACGACTTCTGGCAGAATCGTTTTGGCGGCGACCGCAGCGTGGTTGGCAAGTCGGTCATGGTGAATGGTCGTTCGCTCTCCGTGGTGGGTGTGGCACCGGCCGGGTTCCGTGGTACGACGCTGGGCGCGGAGCCCGACCTCTTCGTGCCCATGAGCGTGCGCTGGCCCATGTCCACGCTCACCAACCCGTACGACGATCGTCGCTCCTATTGGATGTATGTGTTCGGTCGTCTCAAGCCGGGCCTGAGCATGGAGCAGGCAGGCACGCAACTCAACAGCGTGTATCGCAATCTGCTGGCCGAGGTCGAGGCGCCGCTCCAGCAGGGCATGAGCGACGCCACCATGAAGCTCTTTCGCGCCAAGCAGGTGGAACTCAGCAACGGTGCGCGTGGGCAGACCAGCATCCACCGCGAAGCCCGCACGCCCATTCTGTTGCTCTTCTCCATTACCGGCACCGTGCTGCTGATTGCCTGCGCGAACATCGCCAATCTGCTGTTGGCGCGCGGTGCGGGCCGGGCCACCGAAATGGGCGTGCGGCTCGCGCTGGGCGCCACGCGCGCGCAGTTGCTGCGGCAGTTGCTCACCGAATCTCTGGTGCTGGCCGTACTCGGTGGACTGGCCAGCCTGCTGGTGGCGGTGTGGACGCTCAAGGCCATCGCCGGCTTCATGCCGCCCGAGGCACTGCGCACCATCAACTTCTCGCTGCAGCCCTCCATGGTGCTGTTCTCCGGTTTGGTGGCGCTGGGCACCGGTCTGGTGTTCGGCCTCTTTCCGGCCTTGCACAGCACCCGCGATGATCTCATCACCGTCATTCGTGCGGGTGCCGGGCAGATTGCCGGCGGTGCGGTGGCCTCGCGTTTTCGCACGGTGCTGGTCACAGCGCAAATCGCGCTCTCCATGGCCCTGCTCATTTCCGCCGGCCTCTTTCTCAAGAGCCTCGTGAACGTGAGTCGTACCGATTTGGGCTTGAGTACCGAACAGATTGCCACCTTCCGTATCTCGCCCATGCGCAGCGGCTACGACAGCACACGAGCCACCGTGCTGTACGAGCAGGTGGAGCAGGAGCTCGCCGCCATGCCGGGCGTCACGGGCGTGTCGAACGCGGTGGTGGCCATCCTCAATGGCAACAATTGGGGTACCGATGTGCGCGTGCAGGGCTACGACTGCGGGCCCGATGTCGACTGCAACAGCCGCTACAACGTGGTCGGCACGAAGTTCCTCGACGTGCTCGGCATGCAGTTGCTGGGCGGACGCGAGTTCACCGACAGCGATCGCCTGGGCGGCGCACGCGTGGCCATGGTCAACGAAGCCTTCGTGCGCAAGTTCAACCTGGGCAAGGACGTGATCGGCAAGTTCATGTCCCGCAATGGCAACGACACGCTCAATATCCAGATCGTCGGTCTCGTGAAGGACGCGGCCTACAGCGAAGTGAAGGACGAAATTCCTCCGCTCTTCTTCACGCCCTGGCGCCAGGAAGCGCGCACGAGTGCGCTCACCTTCTACGTGCGCACCACGCAGCGCCCGGAAGACGTGCTGCAGTCGGTCCAGACGCTGCTGCGCCGCATGGCGCCCACCGTCCCGGTGGAAGATCTCAAAACGTTGCCGCAGCAGGTCAAGGAGAATGTGTTCCTCGATCGCATGATCAGCACCATGGCTTCGGCGTTTGCGGTCCTGGCCACCCTGCTGGCGGCGGTGGGTCTCTACGGCGTGCTGGCCTACTCCGTCACCCAACGCACGCGCGAGATCGGTGTGCGCATGGCACTTGGCGCCGACGCCGCGCGCGTGCGTGGTCTCGTGATGCGGCAGATGGCACTCATGACACTCATCGGTTCGATCATCGGTATCGTCGCCGCCTTTGGACTGGGCCGCGCGGCCCAGTCCCAGCTGTATCAGCTCGAGGGACATGACCCCGTGGTCTTCAGCGCCGCGGTACTGGTGCTCGCGCTCGTCGCGTTCGGGGCCGCCTGGTTGCCGGCGCGCCGCGCCTCGCAGGTGCATCCGATGCAGGCCCTGCGCTACGACTGACGCCATCTCGCACTACTACCCGTATCTGTTCTCATGGATATCGTCCGCACTCCCCAAAAGTCCTACAAGAAACCGGCACTCATCGCCGGTGGCGTGACGCTGCTGGCCGCCGTTACGCTCGCGCTGACACGGCTCGACCCCGCCATGCCCACGGTGGACCGCGCCACCGTGCTCATTGACACCGTGCAGCGCGGCGATGTCGTGCGCGAGGTGCGCGGGCCCGGCACGCTGGTCCCAGAACAAATTCGCTGGATCACGGCGCAGGCCTCGGCGCGCGTGGAGCGTCTGCATGTGGAGTCAGGGCAAAAGGTGGGCAGCGGCGAACTGCTGCTCGAATTGTCGAATCCCGATCTGCAGATCCAGACCATGCAGGCCGAACAGCAGGTGCGGCAGGCTGAGATCGATCTCATCAACCTGCGCACCAATCTTCGCAGTGCCATCCTCACGCAGGAGGGCACGGTGGCCTCCACCCGCACGCAGTGGGTGAGCAGTACGCAGGAAGCGCGTGCCGCCGACTCGCTCGTGCGACTTGGTCTCGTGCCTGCCTTCGAGGCCGCCAATCGCAAGGCCTCGGCGGAAGAGTTCACCACCCGCCTGCGTGTCGAGCAGGAACGTCTCGCGCTCATGCGCGCCGCGATCGACTCGCAGATTGCCGTACAGGCTTCGCGCGTGACGCAACTGGCGGCCATCGCGCAGAATCAGCAGGCGCGACTGCGCTCGCTGCAGGTGCGCGCGCCGGATGGCGGGGTGCTGCAGGAACTCACGCTGCAGCTGGGACAGTGGGTGCCCGAGGGCACCGCGCTGGCCAAGGTGGTGCAACCCGGCCGGCTCAAGGCCGTGCTGCGCATTCCCGAGTCGCAGGCCAAGGACGTGCAGCTCGGTCAGACCGCCTCGGTGGATACGCGCAATGGCCTCGTAACGGGACGTGTCATCCGAAAGGATCCGTCTGCGCAGGGTGGCTCGGTCACCATCGATGTGGCGCTCGAGGGCCCACTGCCAGCCGGCGCCGTGCCGGATCTCAGCGTGGATGGCACCATCGTCATCGACAAGCTCAGCAACGTGCTGTATGCCGGACGCCCGGCGCTCAGCGTGGGCAGTGGCAACGCTGCGCTCTTCAAACTCGAGGCCGACGGCCGTACGGCCGTGCGCGTACCGGTCGTGCTCGGGCGCAGTTCGGTCAACACCATCGAGATCGTGAACGGTCTCAGCCAAGGCGATCGCATCATCCTGTCCGATCTCGGCAGCAACGCCAACGCCGAACGCATCCGCATCAAGTAACGGCCCCGTCTTCCCATCACCCGGAGCTCTTCCAACATGTCAGCTGCTGCCGAACCGCTCATTCACATGCAGGGCATTCGCAAGGTCTTCCTCACCGACGAGGTGGAGACGCATGCTTTGCAAGATGTGCACTTTGCCATTGCGAAAGGTGAGTACGTGGCCATTGCGGGTCCGTCAGGCTGCGGCAAGACGACACTGCTGTCCATCCTCGGCCTGCTCGATACGCCAACCGACGGCGAGTATCGTATTGCCGGCACCTCGGTGGCGCGGCTTGCGGCGGTCGACCGCGCGCGTGTTCGCAATCGCGAGATCGGCTTCATCTTCCAGGCCTTCAACCTGATTGGCGACCTCACGGTGTGGGAGAACGTGGAGCTGCCCCTCACCTACCGCGAGATGGACGCGGCAGAGCGGAAGGCTCGCGTGCAACAGGCGCTCGAGAAGGTGGGCATGACGCACCGCGCGAAGCACTATCCGCCGCAGCTGTCGGGCGGTCAGCAGCAGCGTGTGGCGGTGGCCCGTGCGGTGGCGGGTGACCCGGCCATTCTTCTGGCCGACGAGCCCACCGGCAATCTGGACTCGCGCAATGGCGAGGCCGTCATGCAGTTGCTGCAGGAACTGCACGCGGCCGGGTCCACGATCTGCATGGTCACGCACGACGCGCGCTACGCGCAGCATGCGCAGCGCACGGTCCACCTGTTTGACGGGCGGGTGGTGGAGACGCCCGTCCCCGACCGGGAACTGGCCATGGCGTGAGGAGTTGCGCTGCCGTCAGGCCAGCGCCGACTCCGTAACGAGCGGCACACCGACCTGGCGCAGTTGCAACCAGCTGCGCACCGCATCGCGTGGGATGGCGCGCGCGAAGAGATAGCCCTGACCGTCATGGCAACCCATGGCGGCCAGGGCGTCTCGTTGGGCGAGCTGTTCCACGCCTTCCGCCACGGTGCGCAGGCCGAGTGTGTTGCCCAGCGCAATGATGGTGCGGGCCAGGGCGGCATCAGAGCCACCCAGCGACACGCCCTCCACGAACGCCCGGTCGATCTTGAGCACGTCCACTGGGAAACGCTGCAGGTAGCTCAGGCTCGAGTAGCCGGTGCCGAAGTCATCGATGGCCAGCTGTACACCCAGAGTCTTGAGGGCTGACAGTGTGGCCAGCGACGACTCGGTGTCGCGCATGATGACACTCTCGGTAATCTCGAGCGTGAGGGCCGATGGTGGGGCGCCGGTGCGTTGCAGAATGCGCGCCACCCCGTCCACGAATCCCGGCTCCCCAAGTTGTCGACCGGAAATGTTCACCGAGACGCTCGGTGCCCCATCGGCGTTCCGCCGTTGGCCCCACCACAGGGTGCGCAGTGCCACCAGTTCACGGCAGGCTTCCTCCAGCACCCACTGGCCCAGCGCGACGATCACCCCCGTGTCCTCGGCCACTGGCACGAAGTCGAGCGGTGAGATGCGTCCGCGGGTGGGGTGCGACCAGCGCAGCAGCGCTTCCAGGCTGCGCACCGCGCCGGTCTGCAAACTCACGATCGGCTGAAAGGCCAGCTCCAATCCGTAGGCCGCCGGATTGGACACGGCAGCGCGCAGATCACGCACCAGCGCCATGCGTTCGACGATGGCTTCGAACATCGCCGGCTGAAAGATCGCGTGACGAGCCTTGCCGGCGTCCTTGGCCTCGTACATGGCTACGTCAGCGTTGCGCAGCACCGTATCCACATCGTCGCCGGGCGTCGGCAGCGCCACACCAATGCTGGCCGAGACGTTCACGACCCGGCGCTCCAGTTCAATGGTTGGACGCAAGGCCGCGCGCAGGCGCTCCACCACCTCCATGACTTCCGCATCGCTGGCAATCTGTTCGACCAGAATGGCAAACTCGTCGCCCCCAAACCGTGCCACGGTATCGTGCAGACGCACCACGCTGCGCAGTCGGTCGGCGACGGTGCGAAGCAGCGCATCGCCAGCCTCATGCCCCAGGCTGTCGTTGATACCCTTGAAATCATCGAGGTCGAGAAACAACACGGCCAGCCGCCGTGATCGGTCACGGCTCTGCAGCAGCAGCGCATGCTCAAGCCGGTCGCGGAACAGCGCGCGATTGGCCAGGCCCGTCATGGCATCGTGGAAAGCCTCATGTACGAGCCGGGCCTCGAGTTCCTTGCGCTCGGTGATGTCGCGCAGCACGGTCTGCACCGCGGGCTCCCCCTCGAAACTCAAACGCACGGCCACCGACTCCACTTCACGCACCGTTCCGTCGAATCGGATCAGTCGGTACTGCATGCGCGCTGGGCCTGTTTGTGACAGGCGTCGCACGACCGGCAGATCCTCAGGGCGCACGAAGTCGGCCGTTCGTCGGCCCGTGAGCGTGTCACCGTCCGGCGCGCCAATGAGTCGGGCGGCCGCGGCATTCACGTACTGCAGGTAGCCGTTGCGATGCACGGCGATGGCTTCGGGCGACTGTTCCACCAACAGTCGATATCGCGCTTCGCTTTCCTGCAGCGCGCGCTGCCGCATCTCGAGCCGACTGCGCAGCGCTTCTTCGGCCGCCAACGTCGCCAGCATCGACGCCTGTCTTGCCATGGCAAACCACGCCGCCAGACCGGAAATGATCGCACCAAAGGCAATGGTGATGCTGTGCGATTCCCAAATGGTCAAGCCGGGAAAGATGGCCGACTTCGTGGCCTCGTACACAAAGAAGAGCATGGCCCCGCCGAGCACGGCCAGCACGGTGGCGCGCCATCGGCGCCCGACAGGCAGGGTGACGGCGCGCATGGAATCGGAGTGACTGTGCAAGGGAAAGCGGGTAAGGCCATCGGCGTTCGGCGACGCGCAAGCTGTGCGCGTCTCGCCAGCAAGTGTCGACGGTCATGACGTGACTCCGCAGTGCATCGGGCCTGCCGTTACGTAACGGCTTGGTGACACCCCCTGCGGTACGCCGTTACCAAATGGCCTCGACCGAAGTAGCATTCCCGCCATGCAGGATGAGCCGACACGATCGCCCACCACCACGGCCGATGTGCTGGGGTGGCAGACCAATTACCGCATTGCCCTGGCTCTCCTGGCCGGTGCGGTGACGGTGGGACTGCGCACGCTCGGCTCTCTCAATCTTTCGCCGGTGGCCGACCGGGTGGTGGGCACCGAGCTTGCCGAGTGGTTTCTCGGTCTGGTGCCTGTGGGGTATGCGTTGCTCGTCATTGGCATTCGGGCCTGGGTACAGCGCCAGCGGGCAGCGGGCCAGACGCTCTCCACGCTAATGGCCGTGGCCGACCTGGCCGTGGTGTTCTGGCTGGTGTTTCTGCTGGCGCGCGTGGAGCAGTATCACTTGGGGCTGCTGCTGGCGCTGTTCTCGCTGCAGCTCACGCATGTCTACTTCGGTCGCGCGCCGGCGCTGCTCACCCTCGTGGCCACCGCCACGGCGTATCTGCTGCTGAACGACCTGGCAGATAGACACGGAGCAACGGTGGTGTGGGGCGAGGTGTTCATCACCCTGGCCGTGTTTGGTGTGGGCGCCCTGCTGGTCACGCGCGTACAAAGCCATTTGCATGAGCGACTCGGCACGCTGGTTCAGATTTTCGAGCGCGCGCAGGAGGGCGACTTCAGCGGCAGCTACGATGTGTCAGCCGACGCGCGGCCCGATGCCATCACCGCCGTAGGGCGCGCGTACAATCGCATGCGCACCGAGCTGGCCAGCATCGTGCTCACCGACCCGCTGTCGGGATGCTTCAACCGGCGCGGCTTTGAACAGCAGTACCGCCGCGAGTTGGCGCGAGCGGCGCGTACACAAACGCCGCTCGCCCTGCTGGCCATTGATCTCGATCACTTCAAGCAGGTCAACGACACCCACGGGCATCTGGTGGGTGATCAGGTCATTGCCGGGGTGGGCGAGCTCCTGCGGGCCAGCGCGCGTCAGGATGACGTCGTGGCGCGCACGGGCGGCGAGGAGTTCACCATTCTCGCCCCCAACACGGGCATGGACGGCGCGCTGCAACTGGCGCAGCGTGTGGTGGAAGCCTTTCGCCGCCGCAGCTTTGGTGAGCCCACGGCACGCATTCCGGTCACCGTGAGCATTGGCGTGGCATCCGATGCGGTGCGCGACGACGGCATGGGCGAAGCGCTCCGCGCCCGCGCCGACGAGGCGCTCTACGCCGCCAAGCGCATGGGCCGCGACCGTGTCATCACCTGGTCGCCCGATCCGGCACGCGCAGCGTTCCCTCGCTGATCACCACCGTCGCCCCGCCCACACGCACCGCCGTGAGCGCGCCCTGCACCTTGTCCGCCTCGATGACGAGACGACTGGGGCGACCCATTTCGAGGCCCTGCGCCACCTGCCAGCGCAGCGTCCCGTCGCGGGGCGTGCGTGCGGCCAGATAGCCCGCGAGGTTGGCGTTGGCGGAGCCGGTGGCCGGGTCTTCCGGCACCGTGCTGCCCGGCACGAAGACCCGCGCCCGGATGTCGCAGCCCTGCACATGCGCCGGCCAGTTCGATTGATCGTCGTCCTGCGCCATGGCAAAGATCATGGGCCACGCGGCCCAGGTGTTGCCCAGGACGCGGCGCCAGGCGGCCATGTCGAGCTGCGCACGTGCCACCGCTGCCGTGCTGCGCAGCGGCATGAGCAGAAAGGGCAGGCCACAGCTCACACCTGCCGGGGCATGTGCGCCACCAACAAAATCATCAGGCGAGAGCGACAGGATGGAGGCCAGCGCTTCGAGGTCCGTGACTTCCACGCGCTCCTCGGGCAATTGCGCCGTGGTGAGCTGACCCTGCACGGGTACGCCGTGATCGAGCGTGATACGCACTGGTACCGGCCCCACGTTCTCGCCGAGCACCACGGTCATCTCGCCGCGCGCCACCTCGTCCGCAGTAGGTGACACGTCACCGCTGGCCACCAGCACATGCGCGGTGCCGATAGTGGGGTGGCCGGCAAACGGCACTTCCATCTCCGGCGTGAAGATGCGCACGCGACGCGTGGTGCCGGGCGTCTCGGGCGCGAACACGAACGTCGACTCCGCGTAGTTGAACTCGCGGGTGATGGCCTGCAGCGTCTCGGTGGGCAGTCCGTCGGCGCCGAACACCACCGCGAGCTGATTGCCGGTGAACGGCTCGGTGGTGAAGACGTCGGCGGTGAGGTAGCGGAGGGTGGGCATGTGAATGGAGTTCGAGTTGACACAGGGAACCCACCACCCGGTACGCAAACTCAAAACCCGAAACTGATCAGTTCCGGGTCTTGAGTTCAGGTATCGGGTCGTGAGTCTGCGTTTCGTCTGAGGTCAGTTGCCAAGGAACGGATACTTCCAGTCCATCGGCGGACTGAACGTCTCCTTCACCGTGCGCGTGGATACCCAGCGCATGAGGTTGGCCTTGGAGCCGGCCTTGTCGTTCGTGCCCGAGCCACGCGCGCCACCAAACGGCTGCTGGCCCACCACGGCGCCCGTCGGCTTGTCGTTGATGTAGAAGTTGCCGGCCGCGTTGCGCAGCGCGCTCATGGCTTCGCGCACACCCTGACGGTCGCGCGAGAACACTGCACCCGTCAGTGCGTAGGGCGACGTGCTATCCACCAGCTGCAGCGTTTCCGCCCACTTGGCGTCGTCGTACACGTACACCGTGAGCAGCGGGCCAAACAACTCCTCGCAGAGCGAGCGGTAGTTGGGATCCTTGGTCTCCACGATCGTGGGCTGAATGAACCAGCCCTTCGAGTCGTCGTATCCGCCGCCCGCCACGATGGTGGCGTTGCTCTTCGCTTCGTCGATCGCGCCCTTGAGCCGCTCGAACGCGCGCTTGTCGATGACGGCCGCCACGAAGTTGCTGAAGTCGCGCGTGTCGCCCTGCTTCATCTCGGCCATCATGGCCACGCACTTTTCCTTCACCGTCGGCCACAGCGACGCCGGAATGTACGCGCGGCTGGCGGCCGAGCACTTCTGGCCCTGGTACTCGAAGGCGCCGCGCACCATGCCCACCGCCAGCGCCTGCGGATCCGCACTCGGATGTGCGACGATGAAGTCCTTGCCGCCCGTCTCACCCACAATGCGCGGATATGAGCGGTACTTGTTCATGTTCTTGCCGATCGTCTCCCACATGCTGTTGAAGACGCCGGTCGAGCCGGTGAAGTGCACACCGGCCAGATCGCGGTGCGTGAGCGCAATGTCCGAGATCATGGCCGGGTCGCCCGGCAGGAAGTTGATCACGCCGGCGGGCAGTCCCGCCTCTTCGAGCAGCAGGTAGGTGTACCAGCTCGAGAGCAGGGCAGTGGCCGAAGGCTTCCACAGCACCACGTTGCCCATGAGCGCGGGCGCACCCGGCAGGTTGCCGCCAATGGCCGTGAAATTGAACGGCGTGACGGCGTATACGAAGCCTTCGAGCGGCCGGTAGTCGAGCTGATTCCACATGCTGTGGTCCGACAAGGGCTGCTCGGCATAGAGCTCCTGTGCGAACTGCACGTTGAAGCGCCAGAAGTCGATGAGCTCGCAGGTCGCGTCGATTTCCGCCTGATGCACCGTCTTGGCCTGACCCAGCATGGTGGCCGCAAGCAGCGTATCGCGCCACGTCGTGGTCAGCAGCTCGGCGGCGCGCAGGAACACCGCGGCGCGGTCTTCCCAGCGCCAACTCGCCCACTCGGCGCGGGCCGTTGCGGCGGCCGCGATGGCCTCGCGCACATTCTCGGCACTGGCCTTGTGGTAGGTGGCCAGCACATGCTGGTGATCGCAGGGCATGGTGACCGTGCCCGTGTTGCCCGTCAGAATGCGGCGCCCGCCAATGACGACGGGAATTTCGGCCACCTCGGCAGCCATGCGATCGAGGCGGGCCTGCAGCGAGGCACGTTCCGGGCTGCCCGGCGCGTAGCTGCGCACGGGTTCGTTGACGGCAGGCGGCACGCGACGCGTGCCGTCGAAAGCGGCAAAGGACATCGAAGATCTCCGGGAGAGCGGGGACAGGTGCGGAGAAAGCTAGCGTCAGGCCGAACTTGCAGTACCCTTCGCGTATGACTGATCGCTGGCCTTTTCGTGTGCGCCCGGCCGCGCGTGTTGTGCTGCCGCTGCTGGCCCTGCTGACCGCCTGTGAACAGCCCGCGGCCACCTGGGTGGACGCCAATCCGGTGGCCACGACCATGCCGTCGCCCATGGCGCACCCGCCCTTTGTGCCCTACGACTCCACGCTGCTGGCGGAGACGCCGGAGGCGCAGTTTCTCGAGACGCAGGACGTGCTGCGCGAGGCCGGCGCGCTGAGCCTGCTGGTGGACACGCTGGCGGCCATGCCCTCGGTGCGCGACCGCGTGCCAGGTTCCTCGCTGCCTGCCATGCGAATGGCCGAGGCGCCGGCCACATCCTTGGGTGAGGGGGACGCTCCGCTCGACAGCGCCCGCTGTGCGCGTTCGTTGCGGGTGGTGGTCGCGCCGGGTCGCGGGCGGGTGGCGGTGTGGTGGACGCGGGCCGGACAGAGCCGCGTGCATCTCGTGGCCGCATGGCGCGACTCCCTGCCCGAGGCGGGCCGACTCGGCGCGTGGCGCGGCCCGATCGTGGTGGACTCGCTGGATCAGGGGCCACGCGACGCGCAGGCCGATACGCGTGGTGGTTATGGCTGCGCGCGACCGGCTGCCAGCGTGGCCGTGGACAGCGTGAACGGCTATGTGCATGTGGCCTATGCGCTGACCGGGCCCGAGGGCCCCGGGGTGTTCTATGCGCATCAGATGGACCCGCGCGCGGCGTTCGAGCCACCGGTCGCGGTGCTGTATGGCGAGCGACTTGGCGTGGCGCGCGTGGCCTCACACGGCGACGTGGTGGCCGTGGCCTATGAAGATCCCAACAGCCGCGGCCGTGTGCGCATCGGGGTGGCCTTCTCGCGCACGGCCGGCCACCTGTTTGAGGAACGACTCACGGCCAGTGGTGGCACCGAGGCCCGCGATCCCCACGTGGTGGTGCGCGGCCGCGCCGTGGTGGTGGGGTGGAGTGACTACGCGACCCCGACCGCCGAGCCGACGTTCCGGTTGCGCCGCGCCATCGTGCACTAGTCTCGCCTGCTTCTCCTTCCCGCTGTCCGCCTTACGCGGTCCACCTTACGCCCTTCGGCTACCGCCCCATGTTATTTCTCGGTTCTCACTGCATCGACACCGGCGGCATTCACATGGCGGCCCGCCGCGCCGGCCGGGGCGGCATGCAGGCGCTGCAGATCTTCAGCGCCGTGCCCAAGTACTACAACGACAAGGTGAGCGTGAAGCCCGAGCGCATCGCCCGCTTCCGCGAAGCGCTCGAGCAGGCGGGCATTGCCCCGGCGCAGGTCATCGTGCATGCCGCCTACGTCATCAACACGGCCACGCCCGACCCCGAGAAGTGGGCGCGCGCCGCGGCGGGTCTGGCCAAGGAGTACGAACGCTCCACCGCACTCGGTGTGGGCGGCGTGTGCTTTCATCCTGGCGCCGCCACCGACGGCGACCGCGACGGCGCCATCGCCCGCGTGAGTGAGGCCATGCGCCGCGCCCTTGAGGCCGTACCGGAAAGCGGGACGCGACTGCTCATCGAAAACACGGCCGGCGCCGGCACCACCGTGGGACGAACGCCCGACGAAGTGGCCGCGATGCTCGCCGGTATTCCCGCCGACCGCCGGCATCGCACCGGCTACGGTCTCGACACCTGCCACCTGTTTGCGTCGGGTTACGATCTCACGGTGTCGCGCGACGCCGTCACCGCCGTCCTCGACGCCTTCGAGCAGGCCACGGGTGAGCCGCCGGCCTTCCTGCACCTCAACGACAGCGAAGGCGCCTGTGGGTCGAACAAGGATCGCCACCGGGTCATTGGCGAGGGCCTGATCGGCGCCGACGCCTTCGGGTGGTTGCTGCAGGACCCGCGGGCGCGCGGCATTCCCTGCATCCTCGAAACACCACAGGCGGTGGAAACCGTCGCCGAAGATGACGACACCCCCGACGTCTGGGACGTCGACTCCATTGCCAGATTGCGCGCGTTGGCCGCGGGCTGACACGTCTGACGTGGGGCGTGGTACGGTGCACCGAGCGGTGCACCGAGCGGTGCACCGGGCGGCGCAGCGAGGCGCGTGCACCGTCACGCCGGTGCGCGAAAAGCGCATCCCGAGGGAAAAACCGCGCGAAAAACACGAAAAAAGCGCGTTCCCAGAGGGAAAAACGATATTGCCCTATTGCGCGTGCATTCCGCGATTGTAGTTTGTGCCCGTCCGCGAAGCGCTCTCTGACTTCGCGCGAACTGTCGAGACCAGTGATTGCTCGACGCGACCCACCCGGTCACCACTCCAAGGAGACGACATGGCCGCTGCGAAGAAGTCAGCAAAGAAGGCTGCGAAGAAGGCTGCTCCCAAGAAGGCCGCCGCCAAGAAGGCGGCTCCCAAGAAGGCTGCGAAGAAGGCCGCGCCGAAGAAGGCTGCTGCCAAGAAGGCTCCCGCCAAGAAGGCGGCCAAGCCGGCCAAGAAGGCCGCCAAGCGGACGCCGAACGCGGCGTTCATGAAGCCGCTCACCCCGAGCGCTGATCTCGCCGCCATCGTCGGCGACAAGGGCCTGCCCCGCACCGAAGTCGTGAAGAAGCTCTGGGCCTACATCAAGAAGAACGGCCTCCAGGATCAGAAGAACAAGCGCCAGATCAACGCCGACGACAAGCTCAAGAAGGTCTTCGGTGGCAAGAGCTCGGTCAGCATGTTCGACATGACCAAGCTGGTTTCCAAGCACCTGTCGTAACCTCCGAGGGTTTCCCTCGTAGGGCCTGGGGGGCGCGTCTGACCGGACGCGCCCCCTTAGATTTCCCGCCGTCCGCCGTTCCGTTCATCCATTGGCAACCCCCTCGCCCGTGTCCGACAAGTCCTCGGTCGCTGCGCTGCGCAGTGGCAAATCTTCCGCCGGCAAGTCCAAAGGCGGCAAGTCCGCTCCCGGCGGCGGCGCCGGCAGCGGCGCCACGACCTGGGAGAACGTGAAGGCCGTCGCGGTCACCATCGCGATCTTCCTGTTCATCCGGACCTTCCTGCTCGAGGCCTATCGCATCCCCTCGGGCAGCATGATTCCCACGCTCCTCATTGGCGACTGGCTCTTCGTGAACAAGCTGGCCTACGGCCCGCATGTCCCGTTCACCAACATCAACCTGCCGGGCTACGACGACCCCGAGCGTGGCGACGTCATCGTGTTCGTCTCGCCCAACCAGATCGATCAGCCCGAGGACCCCACGCCCACGCTCGTCAAGCGCCTCGTGGCCGTGGCCGGCGACACCGTCTGGATGCGCGACGGCCTCCTTCACGTGAACGGCATGCCGCAGCGGCAGAGCGCCGAGGCGCAGAAGAATCCGCGCGGCGACGGCGGCTTCTCGCACCCGCTCTTCCAGTGGCAAAAGGCCTACGAAGTGCGCGGTACGCGCGCCGGCGATCCGCCCGCCTCGCCCACGCTCGATGACTGGGGCCCGCTGGTCGTGCCGCCCAACATGCTCTTCATGCTCGGCGACAACCGCTACGACTCGAAGGACGGACGCTACTGGGGCCTCGTACCGCGCGAAAACGTGCGCGGACGTCCGGTGTTTGTGTACTACTCCTACCGCGCCGACGAAAGTGTGCGTCCGCTGCCGTTCCTCACGGACATCCGCTGGGGACGCATCGGGACCATCATTCGCTGAGGCGGTGGTGATGCCGCGCGGACTGGTTGGCGCCGTGGCGCTGGTGCTGTCGGTGCTCGCCATCTCCACGGCCATGCCTGCGGCCTTGGCACAGTCCGCCTCGCCGTCGGCTTCGCCGTCACTGTCGCGTGGCAGCGTCGTCACCGACACGCTCTGGTCCGCCGCACTTGGCACACACAAGGCCGTCACGGTCTATCTGCCACCGTCGTACCAGAGTCAGCGCAGCACACGATTCCCGGTGCTCTACTATCTGCACGGGCTCTGGGGGAACGAGCGCAACTGGGTGGACAACGGCGCGCTGGCGCTCACCATGGACTCGCTGGTGGCTGGCGGCGCACCGCAGGCCATTGTCGTCATGCCTGACGGAGACGACAGTTGGTACACCACCTGGGCGTCACTGCCCGACTTGGCGGGCTGTCAGCGCGACACCGCGCGCGCCGAGCCTGCGGCGCAGTACTGCGTGCCCTGGCCGCACTACGACGACTACCTCGCGGTGGACGTGGTGGACTTCATCGACCGACGCTATCGCACCCAGGCCACGCGCGCGCGACGTGCCATTGCGGGCCTCAGCATGGGCGGGTACGGTGCCGTCACCCTCGCGCTCAGCTATCCCGAACGATTCGTGGCGGCAGCCAGTCATTCCGGCGTGCTGTCCACCCGACTTCTGCCGGGTGACTCGGCGGGATCGGTCCGGCGCGCCAACGCCTTGCCGGACTTCAGCCGCGCGGCTGGCAGTCTGTGGACGTCGCAGCGCCGCGCGTTTGGCGGAGACAGCATTGCCTGGTGGGCCCGCGATCCGCTGACGCAGCTCGAGCGCTTTGCGCCGCGTGTCGCGAGTGGGCAGGTGCAGTGGCCGGCATTGTTCGTGGATGTCGGGGTCGACGACACCTGGCTGCGCCACAACCGCGATTTTGCACGCACAGCGCGCGCCGTTGGTGCACCACTGAGCTACCGCGAACTGCCAGGGGCGCATACCTGGCGCTACTGGCGCGCCCAGGCGGCGTTCAGCCTGCGCGCACTGCTGCTGGCCGTCACGGCGCCCTGACGGACCGTCACACCGGAATCGCTGGGGCCTTGGCGGTTACACGGCGGATGTACTTCCGCCCACGGTGCCAGCCGGTACCTTCCAAAGAATGTCCCGCTTCTTTCCGCGCGACGTGGTGCACTGGGGCGAAGAGACGCTCCATCCACTGCGTGCCTTCGCCATCCGCACCATCGAGCCTGCCGGCATCACCGGGCTCGTGCTGCGCCTGTGGCGCGCGGTGCTGCTGGCCAGTGGCAGCTGGGTGTTCTTCGTCGTGGGCATCACCGCGGCGGTGCTGTTTCTCTGCGGCATGCTCACTTGGCATCTGGGCAACTTTCCCGTGCGTCGCTGGCCGCTGCGTGTGCTCGCGTTCTGGGTGGTAGAGGTCGTGGTGGAAATGGGCACGAGCACGCTGCTCATCGCGCTTGGCCGCGAGCGCTTCGGTTCGCGCGTGGCGACCTGGGGTGACTGGTGGGCCATGACCGCACAAACCACCTGGCAGCGTGGCGTGGTGATCGTGCTGTTTGCCCTGACATTGGCGGTGGTGGTGCAGATGGTGCGACGCTCGATGGACGCGCGCCCCGACGCCGCGCCGCACACGCCCGTACCCTGACGTCGACCGCGACCCCGACCCCGATCGCGACCGCGACCCCGACCGCAGTTCCCCCTCCCTAACGCTCCCGTCGCATGGCTTCTGCTCACAGGCTTCCGTCCCACGGCTATCGCAGTTTGCTGTTCCTGACCGCGATCTGTTTGACCGCACCTCAACTGTCCGCCCAGCCCGTCACGTCTCCCAAGACGCCCGGTGCCCGTCACTCCGGCTCTCCCGCCGCTGACACCCTGCGTCCCTTTGGCCTGCTGCGCGATCAGGCCGAGCAGCGGCAGAAGTGGTTCGAGCTGCGCATGGAGCGCACCCTGCCGGCCCTGATGCGCCGCGAGGGCGTGGACATGTGGGTGGTGCCCATGCGCGAGTACAACGAGGACCCGCTGTTCAAGGCCATCACCTCGCCCACCACCTTCGCCGCACGTCGTCGCACCATCTACGTGTTCTTCGATCGCGGTGCGCAGGGTGTGGAGCGCATCGCGCTGGGTGGTACCTCACAGGGCAACGTCTACAAGGCCGTGCGCAGCATGAAGCCCGTGGCCGCGCCGGCAGCGGGCAGTCGTGGCAATGAGCGGCAGGCCGAGCTCTGGGGCGACGAGCAGTGGAGTGTGCTCAAGCAGGTCATCGAGGAGCGCAAGCCCAGAAAGATTGCCATCAACACCTCCCGCAACTTCGCGTTTGCGGACGGCCTGTCGAGTGGCGAGAAGGAAGGCATGCTCGAGGCGTTGGGTCAGCCGTGGGTGTCGCGCATCGTCAATGCCGAAGCGCTTGCCGTCGATCTCATCGCCGCGCGCCAGCCGGAAGAAGAAGCCGCCTTCCGTGAACTCAACCGCGTGGCCTGGGAAATCATCCAGGAAGCCTTTTCCAGCAAGGTCATCACGCCCGGCGTGACCAAGGCCGACGACGTGCTCTGGTGGATGCGGCAGCGCGTCAACGACCTGGGACTCGGCACCTGGTTCCAGCCGAGCGTGGAAGTGCAGCGGCAGTTCGGCAGTCCGGAATTGGTTGGTGTCAATCCCACCATCCTGCGCGGCGACGTGCTGCACTGTGACTTCGGCATCGTGGCGCTCGGCCTCAACACCGACACCCAGCATATGGGCTATGTGCTGCGTGAAGGGGAGACCGATGTGCCGGCCGGCCTCAAGGCGGCGCTCAAGGCCAGCAATCGGCTGCAGGACATCACCGTCGAGGAGCTCAAGCCCGGTCGCACCGGCAACGACGTGTTGGCTGCCTCGCTCAAGCGCATGCGTGACGAGAAGATCGACGGCACGTTGTATTCACACCCGATTGGCCTGCACGGCCACGGCGCCGGCGCCCTGATTGGCCTGTGGGACTACCAGGACGGTGTGCCGGGTCGCGGCGACCACAAGATCATTCCCGGCATGTGGTACTCCATCGAGCTGCAGGCCACGGTGCCCGTGCCCGAGTGGAACAACCAGCGCGTGCGCTCGGCGCAGGAAGAAGACGTGATCATCGACGCCAATGGCAAGGTGCGCTGGGCCTTTGGCCGCCAGACCACGTTCCATTTGGTGAAGTAGCACGCGCAGGGGCGGGTGGCTGGCACCAATCGGTGACACCAGCGCCCGTCCCGCCGCGTAGTGTTCAAGTACCCGCAGCACCCCTTCAACGAAGACGGAGCGCGACATGGCGTTGGGCGATTTCCTGCGCAAGCAGTTCATCGATGTCATCCAGTGGACCGAGTCCGGCCCTGGGGTTCTCATGTACCGCTTCCCCATGCGGGACATGGAAATCCAGAGTGGCGCACAGCTCACCGTGCGCGACTCGCAACTGGCCCTGTTCGTCAACGAAGGCCGCGCCGCCGACGCCTTCGGGCCCGGCCTGCACACGCTGGTCACGCAGAACCTGCCCCTGCTGACCAACCTCATGAACTGGGACAAGATGTTCGAGTCCCCGTTCAAGAGCGACGTGTACTTCTTCTCCACGCGTGTGCAGACCGGCCAGCGCTGGGGCACGCAACAGCCCATCACCATCCGCGATCGCGAGTTTGGTGCGGTGCGGCTGCGCGCGTTTGGCATGTTCGCGTTCCGCGTCGACAACCCGGCCGTCTTTCAGCGCAACGTCGGTGCCACCGACGCCGAGTACACGGTGGCGCAGATCGAACCCCAGCTCCGTAACGCCATCATCAGCGGCTTCACGGCGGCTTTTGCGAACGCCAACGTGCCGTTCCTCGACATGGCGGCCAATCAGGGGCAGTTGGCCACGCAGATTGCCGCCGCCACGCAGCCGGCCTTCGAGCAGTTCGGCCTCAAGCTCGAAACGTTCACGGTGGAGAACCTGTCGCTGCCCGACGAGCTGCAGAAGAAGCTCGACGAGCGCATCTCCATGAACATCATCGGCGACATGCGCACGTACACGGCGTATCAGGCGGCGCAGTCCATTCCCATTGCCGCCGCCAACGAGGGTGGCATGGCCGGACTCGCGGCGGGTCTTGGTGCGGGTGTCGGCCTTGGTGGCGCCATTGCCAACGCGCTCAGCGGAGCCGGCAGCGCCCCGCAGGCACCCGGTGTGGCGGTGCCGCCCGAACGCATGGCGCCGCCCGTGTCGCCCAGCGCGGAAAGCAAGTTCTGCATCAATTGCGGAACGAAGCTGCCGTCCATCGCCAAGTTCTGTTCGGCCTGCGGTACGGCGCAGGGGTGACGTTACCGGTGTCCTTGCCTGTATCGCACATTGAAGGACAGGAGTGGATGGTTGAGGCGCACGGCTGTGATCCCGTGCGCCTCGCCAGTGCCGCCACCATGCAGCGTGTGTTCGAGCGCATCATCCGTGACCTCTCGCTGCATCCGGTGGGCGCGCCGCTCTGGCACACCTTTCCCGAGCCCGGTGGCGTGACGGGCATGGTGATGCTGGCCGAGTCGCATCTGACGGTGCACACCTTCCCCGAATATGGCTCGGCATGCTTCAACCTGTTTTGCTGCACGCCGCGTGCGGAGTGGCCATGGCGTGATGCGTTGGCCGAACTGCTTGGAGCAGAGTCGGTAAACGTTCGGCATGTCATTCGCGCCTATTCCGGCATCCCGGTTACGCCGGGCGTCTCGGCATGACCGTTCCCGCGCCACATGGCGCCAGTTGTCCGAACTGCGGTGCGCCGGTGCGATTCCGCTGGGCGCAGGCGGTGCAAACCACCTGCGCCTACTGCCGCTCGGTGCTGGTGCGTCGTGATCTCGACCTCGCCCGCGTGGGTCAGCAGGCCGACTTTCCGCATACCGGCTCGCCCATCCAGCTCGGCACCGAAGGGCGCTGGCGCGATCAGAATTTTGTTGTCGTCGGTCGCCTCAGTTACCAGTGGGCCCGCGGTCGCTGGAACGAGTGGCACTGCGTACTGAACAGCGGCCACAGCGCCTGGCTGTCCGATGCGCAGCTCGAGTACGCCATGACCATGCAAGCCGATCCGGCCGGCGTGCTGCCGTCCATCGACCGCATCCAGGTGGGGACGCTGTACTTCTTCGACAACGTCCCGTACGAGGTCGCGAGCATCACCGAGGCCGAGTACATCGGTACGGAAGGCGATCTGCCGTTCACCACCACCGCGCGGCATCGCTGTCGCTTTGTGGACCTCATGAATGTCGAGGGACGTTTCGGCACCGTGGATGGCAGTGAAACGCCCGCGCGACTCTATCTCGGTGAGTACCTGACCTTCGATCAGCTCGCCCTCCGCAACCTGCGGGAGTTCGAGGGATGGTGACCGTACCACGCGTGGCGTCACTGTCCTGCACCAGTTGCGGCGCAGGCATCGAGCTGCACGCGCAGGGCTGGGCGGTCACCGTGGTGTGTGCGGCCTGCGGTGCGCAGCTCGACGCGACAGATGAGAACTTGCGCGTGCTGCAGTACGGTGAGCGTGTGTCGCTCACGCCGCGCATTCCGCTGGGTACGCGTGGCACGTGGAAGGGTGCGCCCTGGGAAGTCATCGGCTGTCAGGTGGTGACCATCACCGTGGACGAGGTCGACTACTCCTGGACCGAGTACGTGTGCTTCAATCCGTACCGGGGCTTCCTGTATCTCTCGGAGTATCAGGGCCACTGGAACGTCATCGAGAAGTTGCGTCGTCGTCCCGAGCGTCAGACGGAAGGCGCAAGGCCGACGGTGGAGCTCGAGGGGCGTCTCTTCAAGCACTTCCAGACGGCGGTTGCGCGCACCACGGCGGCACTTGGCGAGTTCCCCTGGGAGCTGCGTGTCGGTGATTCGGTACTCAGCCGCGACTTCGTGTCGCCGCCGTACATCTTGAGCGCCGAGTCCAGCGACAACGAAGAAACCTGGTCGCTGGGCACCTACACGCCGCCAGATGTCATCCGCAAGATGTTTGGCCTGGACAAGGGCCTCATTGCGCCGGTCGGTGTGTTTGCCAACCAGCCCAACCCGCATGAGCACACCGCAGGCCGGGTGTTCAGGCGCATGGGCCTCGCGGTGCTGGGGCTCATGATGATGTTCCTGCTCAATGTGGCGCTGGCGGGCAACCGCACGGTGTTCACGCAGGGCTACAGCTATCACCGCACGATGGGCGACAGCGTGGCAGCCTTTGTCACGCCGGCCTTCGAGCTGGACGGCCGGCCCTCGAGTGTGGCCATCGACATCGACGTGCCGTTTCAGAACGACTGGATCTTCTTCACCTTCTCGCTCATCAACGAAGCCACGGGCGAGACGCGCGAAGTGACCCGGCAGGTCAGCTACTACACCGGCACTGACAGCGATGGCCGCTGGACCGAAGGCAGCACCAGTGAAACGGTGCGCATTGCCGGTGTGCCGGCGGGGCGCTGGTTCCTGCGTGTGCAGCCCGAGGGGGGGGAGCCGACCAATCCGGTGGCCAGTTACACGCTGCGGGTGCGGCGCGACGCGCCACATTATGCGCTCTACGGTCTGGCGCTGGTGGCGCTTCTGTTGCCTGCCACGTTTGCGCTGCTGCCCTCAGCCAGTTTTGAGAGCCGACGCTGGGCTGAAAGCGATCACGCGCCCGTCAGCAGCAGCGACGACGAGGAGGACTGAACGACATGGGTGCCAGACTCTACACACTGTGGGCCGTGGCTGTGCTGGGCCTGTTGGGCACGGCGCAGTATCGCGGCTGGACGCTCACACGCAGCACCGATTCCCGCACCAATCCCCGATCGATACGCGACAACCCCGGCGCGTACCGGTCTTCGTACTACGTTCCCGGGCGCATCCTCCGCGGCAAGTAAGGAGCTGTCCATGGCTGATACCCTGTTCTCCAACGTGCTCAACTCCGCGGCCTTTGCCGGGCTGGGCGTGGTGATGTTCGCGATTGCCTTCTTCGTCATCGACATGCTTACGCCCGGCAAGCTCTGGGACGAGCTCAGTGCGAAGCAGAACAAGGCCGTGGCCATTGTCATCGGCTCGGTGGCCATCGCGCTCGGCATCATCGTCGCCGCCGCGATTCACTGAGTTCCTTGCTGGCTCGTCTGCTGCGTCGTTCGTCCAATGGCGTAGCACCGTAGCCGTCGTTCTTCTGCACGCGGGGTCCTGTGGCGCTGGCGCTGTTCCTGTCGGTCTGTCTCATTGCCGCCTGCGGGCTCATCTACGAGCTCGTGGCGGGCGCGTTGGCGTCGTATCTGCTGGGCGACAGCGTCACGCAGTTCAGCACCATCATCGGCACCTATCTGTTTGCCATGGGCATCGGGAGCTGGCTCTCCCGGTTCGTGGTACGCGGCGTCATCACGCGCTTCGTGCAGATCGAGCTCATCGTGGGCGTGGTGGGCGGCCTGTCGTCGCTGCTGCTGTTTCTCGCGTTTGCCTACACCGAAGCCTTCCGGCTCGTGTTGTATGGGCTCGTCACACTGATCGGCATCCTGGTGGGCCTCGAGATCCCGCTGCTCATGCGCATCCTCAAGGATCGCTACAGCTTCAAGGATGTGGTGGCCAATGTGCTCACCTTCGACTACATCGGCGCGCTGTTCGCTTCGCTGCTCTTCCCGTTGCTGCTCGTGCCACGTCTCGGGCTTGTGCGTTCGGCGCTGCTTTTTGGTGTCATCAATGTCCTGGTCGGACTCTGGAGCACCTGGCTGTTCCGTCACGACCTGCCGCGTCCGGCAGGACTGCGGGTGGCAGGCGTGCTGGCGCTGGCCGTACTCGGGGCCGGGCTCTGGAAGGGGCAGGCGGTCACGACGCTCGCCGAAGAAGGCATGTATGCCGATCCCATCATCCTCACGCGGGACACGCGCTATCAGCGCATCGTGCTGACGAGCTGGAAGGACGACCTGCGGCTCTATCTCAACGGCCATCTGCAGTTCGCCTCGCGTGACGAGTATCGCTATCACGAGGCGCTGGTGCACCCCGGGCTCTCAGCGCTGCCCTCGCGTGCCCGCGTGCTCGTGCTGGGGGGCGGTGACGGGCTGGCCGTGCGCGAGATCCTCCGCTACCCCGATGTGCAGCGTGTCACCCTCGTGGATCTCGACGAGGGCATGACGACACTGTTCCGCACGCATCCGCGCCTGACGGCGCTCAATGCGGCCTCGCTCAACGACCCACGGGTGACGGTGGTCAATGCCGACGCCTTCACCTGGCTTGATGCCAATCCGGCGCAGTACGACTTCGTCGTCATCGACTTTCCCGATCCGTCCAACTACCACGTTGGCAAGCTGTACACCAGCGCGTTCTATCGTCTGGTGAAGCGGCATGTGGCGCCCGGTGGGTTCATCGCCGTGCAAAGCACCTCGCCCATGTTTGCGCGGCAGAGCTTCTGGAGCATTGTCGGCACATTGGAGGGGGCCGGTCTGCGCACCTGGCCCTATCACGTGTATGTGCCAAGCTTCGGTGAGTGGGGCTTCGTGATTGCCGGCGAGGCGAACTACGCACCGCCGCCGCAGTTGCCTTCGGGCCTCCGCTACCTCACCGCGGCAAGCATTCCGCCGCTCTTCGACTTTCCGGCCGATATGCAGCGCGTGGCGGCCGAGCCCAACCGGCTCAACGATCAGATTCTCGTGCGCTACTACGAGCACGAGTTCGACGCCATCAATCGCTGACTGCCGGAGTTCAGGTGAACGATTGCACGCGGCGTGACCTGCTCAAGGCCATGGCTGGACTCGTGGCCGTACCGGCCTTGACCGCACCAGCGTTGGTGGGACTGCCCCGCAAGGGGCGGGTCATTGTCGGTGGCTTTGTGGACGACGGTGGCGCGGCGGGACATCGGGTGCGTGACGCGGCCGCCACGCGGCGCCCGCATACATCGCAACGGCCTGCGCGAACCCGCCGTGTCCGCGTGGCCATTGTGGGCGGTGGCATTGGTGGCCTCAGCGCCGGTTGGCAGCTCGATGTCGAAGGGCTGCACGACTGGACCTTGCTCGAACTCGAGTCGGTGGTGGGTGGCAACACCCGGTCCGCGGTGTATCCCGGCCTCGAGGGGCGCCGCGCCCCCTGGGGCGCGCACTATCTGCCCATCCCCGACGCCGACGCCGTGCACGTGCGGCGTCTGATGCGCGAACTCGGCGTGCTCGACGCGTTGGGCCAGTGGGATGAGCGCGTGCTCTGTCATGCGCCGCAGGAGCGGGTCTGGCAGCATGGACGTTGGCACGAAGGCCTCGCACCACTCGATGCCGCGTCCGCGGCGGATCGCCGCGCGTTTGCGCAGTTCGAATCCCGCATTGCGGCGTGGCGCGAGAGCGGCGCGTTTCGCGTGCCCAGTCACATGGGACGTGAGCGCCTGCGCGAGCTCGAGCGCGGCGATGCCGCCTCGCGCGCGCTGGCTCGTGAGCTGCGTGCGCTCGACGGACTCAGCGCCGACGCATGGGTGCGTCAGCAGGGATGGAACAGCGAGACCCTGCGCTGGTGGGTGGAGTATGGCACACGGGACGACTATGGCGCGTCGCTGCAGCAGGCCAGCGCCTGGGCGGCGGTGCACTACTTCGCAGCCCGCCCTGCAGACGAAGACGGGCCACTCACCTGGCCCGAGGGCAACGACTGGATTGCCAGACAGCTCTTCACGCGACTCGCGCAACGTCCGGCGCGTGATGGCGGGTCACGTGTCATGACCGGCACGCCGGTGCTGCAACTCGAGTCGCAGCCCGGTGGACGCTGGCGTGTGCACACGCCGCAACTCACGATCGACGCCGATGCCGTGATCTGGGCCGCGCCGCTCTTTGTGCTGCCCCGCGTGTTGCCCGGATGCACGCTGCCCATCACGCTCGAACATGCATCATGGGTGGTGGCCAACCTGGTACTCGACGGCCCGCCACGTGAAGGGCTGGGCGCGCCGCCCAGCTGGGACAACGTCATCTACGGCAGTCCCTCGTTGGGCTATGTAGTGGCCGATCATCAGCGACTGGCCTCGCCGCCCACGCAGCCCATCTGGACCTGGTATCACGCATTGGTAGATGGCCACGCCCGCGACGCACGGGCCGGTCTGCTGCGCATGCCCTGGACGCACTGGCGCGATACCGTGTTGGCGGATCTGTCGCGCGCGCATCCCGACATCGCCGAGCGCGTACTGCGTGTGGACGTCATGCGCTGGGGGCACGCGATGGCGCGTCCGCTGCCCGGTGTGCTCACGCGGCAGGAGCTGGCCCAAGCCTGGCAGCCATCGCCCGGCGTCTGGTGTGCACACGCCGATCTGAGTGGATTCAGCCTGTTCGAGGAAGCCCAGTGGCATGGTGTGCTGGCGGCCCAGCGTGTGGCGGCCTACGTCGGCGGTCGCTCGTGACGCTATCCGGAACCCACCGCACGTGAACGCAGTCATTCGCCATATTCCATCATGACCAACACCGACGCCTTGACCTGGCCGGAGCCGGCCCCCAGTCTCGCGCGCGCCGTGGCCGGCGAGTTCCGTCTCGTGCGCGAAATCGGACGCGGTGGCATGGGTGTGGTCTACCTCGCGCGGGATACGCGTCTCGACCGCGATGTAGCCATCAAGACGTTGCCGCCGCATCTCGCGGCCGATGCGCAGGTGCGTGAGCGCTTCGTGCGGGAGGCGCGTACAGCGGCCGCCTTGTCGCACCCGAACATCGTGCCCATTCATGCCGCAGCCGAGCGGGATGGTGTGGTGTACTTCGTCATGGGCTATGTGAACGGCCGTTCGCTGGCCGACTGCGTGGCTGGTGACGGACCATTGTCCGTACCCGACGCCCTGCGTGTGGTGCGGCAGGGGGCGCAGGGACTGGACGCCGCGCATGCGCGGGGCGTGGTGCATCGTGACATCAAGGCCGAAAATGTGCTGCTCGATGCCGCGGGACAGGCGCACATTACCGACTTTGGCATTGCGCGCGTCGCGGAGGTGCAGCCGCTCACCGCCACGGGCACGGTGCTGGGCAGCGTGCACTACATGAGTCCCGAGCAGGTCACGGGCGAAGCCATCGACGGCCGCAGCGATCTCTATGCGCTCGGTGTGCTCTGGTACTTCCTGCTCAGTGCGCGTTTCCCCTTCGAGCGGCCCACGTCGTCCGCCATTCTGGTGGCGCATGTCAACAGCAGGCCCACGCCGCTGCGTGAGTTGGCCGCGCAGGTGCCCGAGACCGTCGCCGCGCTCGTCATGCAGTTGCTGGAGAAGCCGGCGAACGCGAGACCGGGAGATGCGCGGGTGTTGCTCGAGGCCATTGCACAACTGCCCGCCGAGGTGTGGACGACACCGCCATCTGACGTTGCGCCAGGTGTCGCGTCAGGACTTGCATCAGGAGTCGCGCCTCACGCGCCGCTGTCGTCCACTGAGGCGCAGGCGGTGTGGGCGCGTGCCGCCGAGTTGCAGGCCTACACCGGTGTGCAGGCACCACCGCCTGAGGCGCTGCGTCGTCGCCCCCCCACATCGGCGCCACTCACGTCGGGCTACGATGCGGCGTTGGTGAAGGCCGCCGCGGAGGAAGCCGGTATTGACGCGCGCTACGTAGAGCGCGCGCTCTCGGAACGCGCACAGGTCGAGCGTGCGCCGTCCACCGTGGTCATCGAGCGCGGCGAGAAGCAGCAATCACGTCCCAACCTCTTTCTGGGCGCGCACACCAAGCTCGATTTTCACGCCACCATCCCCCGCGAGGTCGACGTCGCCCTGTTCGAGGAAATCGCCGACGACGTGCGCGAGGTGATGGGCGAGATGGTCACCGTGAGTGCCGTCGGTCGCACACTCACCGTCATGACCAACGTGCTGCGTCCCGGGCAGTCGGGTATTCCGCGTGCCGCGCAAATCCAGGTGCTGGTGCGCAATGGCCGCACGACGGTGCGTGCGTTCGAAGATGTGTCGCAGCTCGCTGGTGGATTGTTTGGCGGATTGGGTGGCGGCGCCGGTGGCGGCCTGGGGGCCATGATCATGGGCCTCACCATCAAGGCGCAGGCGCCAATCCCCATGGCGCTGACCGCCTGGGTGGGTACGGCCGCAGCGGCACTCGGGTTGGCGCGAATTCTCTACGTTCGGCAGGTGCGCAAGAAGGAGCAGGAGCTGCTGCGGGTCATGGAGCGCATCGTCGCGCGGGTGGAAGGGCGTTCCGGCACCGAGGCCGGCCCATTGCGCGGGGCCAGCGGGCCACCCGCGGCCCTTCCGCCGGGCACTAGCTTTCAGGAATGAGCAAGCACAAGCGACTCCTCGTGGTGGGCGACCGCGTCCTCGTGAAGGTCGAGGACGGCGAGCAGCGCTCGAAGGTTGGCCTCTATCTGCCGCCGACCGCCGTGGACAACCAGGCGGTGCAGGGGGGCGAGATCGTATCCACCGGACCCGGTCTGGCGCTCCCCGACCTCACCGACCAGGGCGACGAACCCTGGCGCATCACCGGCAATGGCCGCGAAGCGCGCTTCGTGCCCATGCAGGCCCAGGTAGGGGATTATGCCCTGTTTTTCCGCAAGGCGGCCGTGGAGATCACCTTCGAGGGGCAGCAGTTCCTCGTGGTGCCGCAGGCCGCCCTGTTGGCCCTCGTGCGTGAACCACGCGAGGACATTCCGGATTACTGAGCAGAGGAGCGTTGGCCGCACGGCGCGCTCCACAGGATTTCTTGCTGCTCATGTCTCTCAACACAGGACCTGACGTCTGATGTATCCGGAACACTTGCTGACCCCCATGCGGGAAGAACTTACCCGTCTCGGCGTGCAGGAACTGCGCACCGCCGACGCGGTGGACGCGCTGCTGAGCAATCACCAGGGCACGGCACTGGTGGTGGTCAACTCCGTCTGCGGCTGCGCGGCGCGCAACGCCCGGCCCGCCGTGGCCATGGCCCTGCAGCACGCCACAAAGCCCGATGCGGCCGTCACGGTGTTTGCGGGCCAGGACGTCGACGCCACGCAACGGGCCCGGGAGTACTTCACCGGCTATCGGCCGTCGTCCCCGAGTATTGCTCTCATGAAGGACGGCGAAGTCGCCTTCATGCTGGAACGGCACCAGATCGAAGGGCGCAGCGCGCAGGAAATCGCCGCGGATCTGGTCAACGCATTCGACGCCACGTGTGGGGTGTCCAGCAATCGCTGAACCGGCGGTCTGGACCGTACGTAGCAGTGGCACAACATCTTGGCGGTTCGTTGCATCTACGACACAGCGTGTTGTGGATATGCAACGACCGCCATTTTTTGTGACATTCTTATCATTTATCCGCCTTGATGAGAAATTGGACCCGGTGGTGTAAGTTAATGAAATTTCATGTTTTAGATCTTTGACTTTCAACAACTTACGGCTCAGCTTGGGTGCATCGTTCTGGTGACGGCATGCCGATGCGCCGCGTCTGTCCAGCAGCAGGCAGCAGTTGAGCTGCGTGGCGCAACCATTGCGCGTAGTTCAGAACAGAGGCGAGTCCGGCGCGCATGATTCCGGCCCCTCGGGTCGATGCAGATCCCTCCCTTCAGCACGGAGTCTTTCACCATGACGTCCCTCGTCCGCCGTTTCGTTCGCGAAGAAGATGGTGCCTCGCTCGCCGAGTATGCTCTGCTGCTCGGCGTCATCACCGTCGCGCTCATTGGCATCATCACGGCGTTCCGTGAGTCGATTGCCAACATCTTCAATCGCACGACCACGACGCTCAACTCCGCTGGCACGACCTGATCGCATGACCCGCTCGCTCCGTGTAGGTTGCCAGTACTTCATGAGTGCTGGATCACCTACAGGAGCGAGCGTGCGTCATGATCAACGCGTTCCGGGAATTGCTCAGGGAAGAGGACGGAGCATCGCTGGCTGAGTATGCCATGCTGCTTGGCATCATCACCGTGGCGATGATTGGCGTGTTCAGCCTCTTCAAGGACGCAATCGGCGGCATCTTCACCCGCACGACGAACACCTTCAATTCGGCGGCCAGCGCCTGAGGGTGTGTCATGAGGCAGCGTGGCCCTTCCAGCATCACAACGACTCGCCAGACGATGGCGTGAAGAGGACGGCGCATCGCTTGGCGAATATGCGCTGGTTCTTGGCGTGGTGTCGGTGGTGCTGGTCACGGTGCTCGTGTCCTTTCGCGGTGCCATTGGCAACGTGATCTCGCGCAGCACGACGGCGCTCGCGACCTCTGAAGGCGCGGGTGGCCAGTCGGGTGGCGGCGGAACTGCGGGCGGCGGTACCACGACCCCCGGTTCAGGTGGCGGTTCGCCTGGCCAATCCGGTAACGCGCCGGGACAGGGAGGCAGTGGCCCCCCGGGACTCGGTGGCGGCGGTCCTCCGGGACTCGGCGGCGGCGGTCCGCCAGGACAGGGAGGCGGAGGGCCGCCACGCGGTCGTCCGTAGTGAGACGGAACGACAGATGGTGCTGACGTTCAGCCTCGTGCTGATCGCGCTCCTCGGAGCTGCCGTCGTCAGTGACCTCAGGGCCCGGCGTATTGCCAATGCCCTCAACCTGTTGGTTCTGGTGCTGGGTCTGACGCAGGCCGTCATGTTCGGCGGTGGCGCCGGAGGCTTGTGGCACGCGGCATTGGGTGTGCTGACGGGTCTCGCGATCTGGTTCCCCATGTTTGCACTGCGCCTCATCGGAGCGGGAGACGCGAAACTCATGGCGGCATCTTCAGCGTGGCTTGGGTGGCAGGGTGCGATCACCGCTTCGCTTGTCACCGGTGCAGCCGGCGGTGTGCTGGGTGCGTATTGGCTGCTGCGCCGCTATGGAATGGGCCGCGCTGCGCATGCCCTGGGTCTCGCGCTGCGCGATCCCACGCAACTGCGCATGCAGCCATTCGAGGCCAGGGAACGTGTGCCTTACGCCATGGCCGTGGCTGTTGGTGTGCTGGTGGCCTGGTGGAGCGTCGCGGGTGAGAATATCCGGAGGGCGCTGACGTGAAACACGCGCGTCTCAACTCCGTCTGGCGCCGCTGGCGCCGTGAGGATGATGGCGGCGCCATCGTCGAGTTCGTGGTGGTGCTCCCGGTGCTCCTGTTTCTGATGTTCGGGATCGTGGACTTCAGTCGTGCGTTTGCGCAGCGCAACAATCTGGTGTCGGCGGTGCGCGAGGGTGGGCGCTTTGGCGCGACGCTGGAGTTTCCCTGCGCTGCGGAGACCGCCATCGAAGACCGTGTGATCAGCTACTTCACTTCTGTTGGTGATTCGGTCCCGGCACGAAGTGATATCGCGGTCACGTTTACGGGGACCTGCCCGGATGCCGTCACCAACATCACGGTGGCCATCACCAATTATCCGTTCAAGCCCCTGCTGCTTCCCCTCCCGGCCAACGCCATCAACCTGAAGGCGCGGGCTGTGTATCGCTGGGAGCGTTCGCCGTGAGCGTGCGCCTCCGTCGTTCTGCCATGACCTCTGCTCCGCGTCCTCATGTTCGGTGACCGCCGATATCGATTTGTGCTGTACATCGCGCTGATGGTGGCCGGTCTGGCCACCTTCGGCGTGTATCGTGTCATCGACGGCATGCGCGCGAGCAGTCGCATTGCCACGCAGAATGTCGTCGTGGCAGCGGCAGACATCCCCGAAGGCCAGGCCCTCACGCAGGTGGACCTGGCCGTCGTGCAATTGCCGGTGGCTGCGGTGCCGGCCGGGTCGTACGGCGCGCCGACGGACGTGGTGGGACGCGTCTCACGTATCCCCATCTTCAAGGGCGAAGCCATCGTGCCGGGCCGTCTGGCGCCCGAGGGCACTGCGGGTGGCCTCGAGGTCAAGATCCTGCCCGGCAAGCGCGCCATGTCGGTGCGCATCGATGACGTCGCGGGCTTGTCCGGCATGGTACAGCCCAACTCGCGCGTGGACGTCATGCTCACCACACGCGATGCCGTGGCGGGTGGTCAAATCTCCAAGCTGTTCATGAGCAACATGCGCGTGCTGTCGGTGGGTGCGCAGGTCACGCGCGGCGAAGATGGCCGCCCCATCAACGCGCCCACCGCCACGCTTGAAGTCACGCCGGAGGAAGCCGAGCGACTCGCACTGGCCACGCGCGAAGGCAGCATCCAGTTGGTGCTGCGTGGTTACGGGGACCCCGACTCCATCAAGACGACGGGCGCCGTGAAGGGCGATCTGCTCACGCAGGTGGCCGTGCCCGCGGCGCCGCAGCTACCGGAGAAGCGACCGGCGCCGCGTCGCAGCACGCCGGTGCCCGCTCCGCAGCCCGCGCCGCAGCCCACCACGATTACCGTGCCGCCCAAGACGGACTCGGTGGTGGTGAAGGTCTATCGCGGCGATCAGTTGTCGCAGCTCAAGTTCGAACAGGCGCGTGACAGCGCCCGACGTGATTCCATCCGTCGCGCGCAGCGCGACACGCTTCGCTGATCCTCCACCCACCCGCCAAGATGCGTTTCCCCTCCCGTACCATCGCGGCCCTGTTGTGCGGATTGGCCGTGTCGGCCACGCTCGCGCCTGCACACGCTGCGGCGCAAACCGTGGTGCAACCCACGAACGTCGAAGTCGTGTCGCTGTCCATCGGGCGCGCGATCCCCATCGACCTGCCCAATCCGGTCACGCAGGTCAACGTCACCAATCCGGCGGTGGCGGACATCGTGGTCATCAGCGAGCGCAGCGTAGTGCTCAATGCCAAGGCCCTGGGCGAGACCGATATTCTGCTTTCAGGGCCGGCACTCGGCCGCCGTCACCTGCGCGTCACGGTCAATCAGGCGGTCGAGCAGCGCCAAATCGCGCTCGGCATCAAGTTCGCCGAGGTCCGGCGCGACGCGCTGTACGAACTCGGCGTGTCCGGCGCATATCAGGCGAAGAGTGGCAATGTGGATGCGGGGACCGGCATTCTCGCGCCGGGGGCGTCCACCGCGACCAGTGCCATTCGCTTCGCGGGTTCGTTCTTCAACTTCGGCACCCAGGACATCACCGCCTTTATTGACGCGCAGGAGCAGATGGGCCGCGCGCGTTCCCTCGCCGAACCCACGCTCATTGCCGGCAACAAGGACTCCGCCACCTTCCTTGCTGGTGGCGAACTGCCGGTGCCGGTGGCGCAGCCCGGGCAGGGCGGGCAGGTCTTCATCGTCATTCAGTACCGACCCTTTGGCGTGCAACTCAAGTTCCGCGGCGAAGTCATCAACGATTCACTCGTCAAGCTGCGTGTGGCCCCCGAAGTGTCGAGTCTCGACTTCGGCAACGCCGTGCTGCTTTCGGGCTTCCGCATTCCGGCCATTCGCACACGTCGCGTCGAAACAACAGTGGACGTCAGGCCCGGCGAAAGTCTCGTGCTGTCAGGCCTCTTCAACGAGGAACGCGAGAGCGTGCGCACCGGCATTCCCGGCTTGATGCGTTTGCCCATCATCGGCGCCCTCTTCTCCAGCTCGCGCTGGCAGAACAACGAATCGGAGTTGCTGGTGGTGGTAACGCCGCAGGTGTTTGACCCCAACACACCGCGCGGGCCGCGCACCATGCAGTTCAAGCCGGACAGTCTCACGCCAGCCATCGAGGCCTTGCGGAAGCGACTGCCGCCCGAGTGAGTGTGAGCCCTTTGCGTTTCGCTTCCCGTACCGAGTTGCTGCCGCCATGCGTCGTGCGCTGATCCTCCAGGGGGCCCTCGGCCCTCTCACGCCTCTCTACCCCGTGTTCACCGGGGCGGGCTTCGCCCGTCCGGAGGAAACGGACCGGGTGGACGTGCTCCCTGAGCTCGTTGAGCGCGGTGACGTGGACTTGCTGGTGGTGCCACTGGAGGGCGCAGCCCCCGCCACCCTCGATCTCATTGAAGACCTGCTGCGGCAGCGCGACGGCCTGGTGGCAATTGGCACCGCGCCCGAAGCCAGCAGCGACGTCATCCTCGCCGCATTCCGCCGCGGCTTCAGTGAGTTCATCGTCTCACCAGCCACGCCCAGTGACCTGTCCGGCGCGCTGGCGCGTCTCGAAGCCAAGTGGGCACGCGCCCCCAAGGGCGGGCATATCACCGCCGTGTACAGCCCGGCAGGCGGTGCCGGCGTCACAACCATTGCGGTCAACCTCGCGCACGCGCTGTCGGTTCGTAAACCGCCGGGCCGGGTGGCCGTGGCCGACCTTGTCGTTGGGCTCGGCGACGTCTCGACGCACCTCAATCTCTCGCCCACCTACGATCTGGGCGAACTGGTGCGCAAACTCGACCGCGCCGATAGCGAGTCGCTGCATTCCATCACCGTGAGCGTGCAGGAAGGCTTTGATGCCCTCACGGGCACCGACGACATCGAAATCGGTGAGGACGTAACCGCCGACGCGGTCATGCGCATCATGGACCTCATGCGCAGCACCTACTCCTACACCGTGCTCGATGTGGAACACACGGTCTCGCCGCGCACCATTGCCGCACTCGACGGCGCAGATCGCATTCTGCTGGTCTTCCAGGTCACGGTGGCGGGGCTGCGCAAGGCCAAGCGCGCGCTGGCCATGTTCGAACAGCTCGAGTTTGCCAAGGAAAAGATCGTGCTCGTGGCCAATCGGGTGGGGACCAGTGACGTCATGGCCTGGCCCGACGTGGCCAAGGCGCTTGGGCGCTCGGTGGATTTTCGTTTGCCGAACAGTTTTCAGCTGGTGGCCGATGCACAGACCCGTGGTGTGCCCATTGCGTTGGCCGGCATGAACGGCGGATCGGCGCAGGCCCTCATTGAGGCCTATCAGTTGCTGGCCATCCGCATCATGGGGCAGAAGGGCTTCACGCCCTCGGCCGGCGCGTCCATCGTCACCACCAACGGCACAGGCTCCGGCTTCGGCCGCCTGTTGTCCAAGCTGCGGAAGTAATCATGGCTCAGGAACGCTCGCTCCGCGAACGCCTGCTGGGTCGCAAGCCGGCCACGCCAGAGGGCAACGGCAACGCCGCTTCGGCGCCGGGTGCCGACCCGCATACGCCCATCGACCCCCTGCATGGTCTGCCGCAGCCCGAGCAGAAGGCCGAGGGCGACTCGCGCGGTGAACTCTCGCCGGTGGACCTGCTCAAGCGCGATCTCCACCAGAAGCTGGTCGATCGTCTCGATCTTGCAGCGCTCGAAAAGATTCGCGACGAGGCCGTGCTCACGCAGCAGATCCGCACGGCGGTGCTGGAGTTCCTGCGCATTGAGCAGGCACCGCTTTCGGCCGCCGAGCGCGATGAAGTGGTGGAGCAGATCGTGTGGGAGGTCACGGGCCTCGGGCCCATCGAACCGCTCACGCGTGACGGGACCATCTCCGACATTCTCGTCAACGGTCCCAAGTCGGTGTACGTGGAGCGCCGCGGCCGTCTCGAAAAGACGGGCGTCACGTTCCGCGACAACGCGCACCTGCTCACCATCATCGATCGCATCGTCAGCAAGGTCGGGCGGCGCGTTGACGAATCGCAGCCCATGGTGGACGCGCGTCTCACCGACGGCTCGCGTGTCAACGCCATCATCCCGCCACTGGCCATCGACGGGCCGGTGCTGTCCATCCGCCGCTTCGGCGCATCCATCGGGCCGCGTCGCCTGCTCGAACTGGGTGCCATGTCGCCGGCCATGCTGCGACTCTTGGCCGCCTGTGTGGTGGCCCGCCTCAACATCCTCGTATCGGGTGGTACGGGCGCGGGCAAAACCACCATCCTCAATGCGCTGTCCAGTTTCATACCTGGCAGCGAACGTCTGGTGACCATCGAAGACGCGGCCGAATTGCGCTTGCAGCAGTCGCACGTGGTGCGTCTCGAAACCCGTCCGCCCAACACCGAAGGGCGCGGCGAAGTGAGTGCGCGTGATCTCGTCAAGAACGCGCTGCGCATGCGTCCCGACCGCATCATCATTGGTGAGGTGCGATCGGGCGAAGCGCTCGACATGCTGCAGGCCATGAACACCGGTCACGAAGGTTCGCTCACCACCATCCACGCCAACTCGGCGCGCGATGCATTGGCGCGCCTCGAAACCATGGTGCTCTTTGCCGGAACGGCGCTGCCCACACGCGCCATTCGCGAGCAGATGGCCTCGGCGCTCAATGTCATCGTGCAGGTGTCGCGCATGACCGATGGAACGCGCCGCATCACCAGCATCACCGAAGTTTCCACCATGGAAAGCGACGTCATCACCACGCAGGAGATCTTCCGCTTCCGGCGGCTTGGTGTGGCCGACGACGGTACCGTGCTGGGCAACTTCGAAGCCACCGGCGTGCGACCGCTGTTCATGGACCAGATTCTGGCGCGTGGCATCAATCTGCCGCACGAAACGTTCGCCTTCGGCTCCAGCGCGCCCGCCGCGCCAATGCTGGAGGCGGGCCTTGATGTGGGACTGGTGGGCAAGGCGGTCGAGTCATGACCGCGCTTGTTCTCACCCTGGTGTTCCTCGGTGCCATGTTGCTGGTGGTGGGCACCTTCGTGTTCATCAATCGGCGCCGCCTGGCGGCCGCAGACGCTGCACGCATTCGCGTGGGAGACACCGGCGGCATTCTGCGTGGCGAAGTGCCCCTGTCCATTCTGCGCGACGACCGCGTGTCGGACGTCAAGGCGCTCGACACGCTGCTCAGCGGCAAGGACATCACGGTGCGCCTCGAGCGCGAGCTGGCACACGCCGGATCGCGTCAGAAGCCAGGCGAGTTTCTGCTGTTCACGCTGCTTTCGGCCATGATCGGCCTCACGCTGGCCCAGTTCGTCTTTGGCGGCATTGCCAGCGTGGTGGGTGTGCTGCTCGGTGCGCCCATTCCCTGGCTCATGCTGCGCCGCCGGCAGGGCATTCGCCGTCGGCAGTTCGAAAACGCCTTTCCCGATGCGCTTGATCTCATGACCAACGCGTTGCGTGCGGGCTACTCGCTGCAGGCGGCCATGGAATTTGTGGGGCGTGAGTCGCAGGCCCCGCTGCGGCAGGAGTTTCTGCGCTTCTACGACGAGCAGCGCCTTGGCGTCGATGTGCGCACCGCGCTGTTGGCCATGCAGGAGCGAATTGGCACGGAAGAGGCCAGGCTGTTCGTCACCTCGCTCATCATTCAGCGTGAGACGGGCGGCAACCTGGTGGAGCTGCTCACCAACATCAGCAACCTCATTCGTGAGCGACTCGAGTTCCAGGCCAACCTGGCGACGCTCACGGCGGAACCCAAGATGTCGGCGCGCGTGCTGGCGGCCATGCCCTTCGTGATGTTCTTTGCCATCTACGCCATCAATGCGCAGTACATGCAGCCGCTTTTTGTCGATCCGGTGGGCAAGCTCCTCGTGGTGTATGCGGTAGTCTCAGTGATCGTCGGTTACATCATCATGGACCGTATCGCGAGTATCGACCTGTGAGGATCGACCCTGTGAGAGGCGCGCGCTGATGGCCGAGATCCCGCTGACCCTCATCTTCCTCGTGCTCACCGTCATTGTCGCGGTGAGTACGATGGTCTATGTGGCCATTGCGGAGCGCGAGCGAAAGGAGACACTGCAGCGTGTGTCTCCCGACCTTGAGGCGTCGCGCCTGGCCGAGCGTTTGCTGCTCAACGAAGACGCCACGGCCTCGTCGCGACTGGCGTCCTGGCTGCGCGACCGCATGCCCGAGAGTTTTGTCTCGGACACCAGCAATGTGCACAAGCTCGTGCATGCCGGGTTCGACGGGGCGGCCGCGCCGGTGATCTTTTCGGCGGTCCGCATCGCGTCGGCGTTGCTCATGCCGGTGCTGTCGTTTGTGGCCGCGCCGCGTGACAACCCCGTGTGGTTGGCGGTATCGGTGGTGATGGGGTTGGTGGTGGGTGTGGCCGGCCCGCAGGCGGTGCTCGACCGGCTGGCCGCGCAGCGTCAGGAGCGTATTCGGCGTTCGGTGCCCGATGCCCTGGACTTGTTGGTGGTGTGCGTCGAGGCGGGTGTCTCTCTCGACGCGGCCATTCTCCGTGTGGCGCGAGATCTGTCGAATGTGCGACCGGAGCTGGCGCTCGAGTTTGCGCAGGTGGTGCGGCGCGTGAATGCCGGCATGCCACGCGACCGCGCACTGCTCAGTCTGTCACAGCGTACGGGTGTGGACGAGCTGCGCACATTGGTGGCGAGCATGATTCAGACCGAGCGGCTCGGCACGTCGATTGCGCGGGTGCTGCGTGTCAACTCCGAGTCGCTGCGACTGCGTCGGCGTCAGAAGGCCGAAAAGCGTGCGGCCGAAGCGGCACTCAAGATGATCTTTCCGCTCGCGTTGTTCCTGCTGCCGGCCCTGCTGGCCGTGATTCTCGGTCCGGCGGCCATCACCGTCATCGGTCAGCTGGGGAGTCTTTCCCAATAGGAGGTCTCATGTGGACGCGTGCACGCAGGTTGGCAGCGGGATGGCGTTCGAACACGGGTCGATCGAAGACGCGGCGTGAGCGCCGCGGCGCCACACTCGTGTTTGTGGCGGTGTTTGCGCTGGCTCTGGTGGGTGTCGCGGCATTTGCCATCGACGCCAGTCGTCTGTACGTGGGCACCAACGAGCTCCAGACGGGGGCCGACGCGGCGGCGTTGCGGGCGGCGCGGTTCATGCAGACAGCCGCCGGTGCTGATCCAACGGCGACTGCAGTTGCTTTCGCACCCTCCAACGAGGCACTGGGGAGCAGCATGCAACTGTCGGCAGATGATCTCACTCCCATCCTGTACAATCCTACCAACAGTTCCTTCACACCCACCACGTGGGCGTTGGCTAACGCGGTGGAGGTTCGAGGCTCACGCGCGGGTACCCTGTTGTTTGGCCGCTTGCTTACCAATGTCATGCCGGCGCCGCGTCGGCGGTCGGTGGCGTGGGTAGCCAACGTAACGCGTGTAAGTTGCCCTGCTCCGTTGGGCTTCCCGATGGAGGCACTAAACAACAGGCTATACGGGACGCTTGGTGACAATTCCGTTCGCACAGATCTGTATGCCACCTTGTTGGCCAAGCAGGGCACACCACTCAACATCACGATGGTGTTGTACCCCAGTGGTGCAACCGAGCCCAAGTCCTCGCCAACTGGCGCTTGGGATTTCAAGGCCATCGACAACACCGAGGGACCGGGCGGAAACGGTATGAATGGTTATGCGGACCAACTGGCTGGCGTCAGCTGTAATGCGAACGGCACCACGGCGATCGATTCGACTGAGGTGTTCAAGGGGCAGGGGAAGGGAAGTGTTGACCAGAAGACCTGGCGGGCCGCGCACAACAATCAGGGTGGCCCGAACAACGGCCAGACCTTTTGTGAGGCCGGCCATTCGCCGGTCTGCTATCCAAAGCTGTCCGGCGGGCTTGGTGATGCCGGTGTGGTCCGCGATGTCTCGTGGATTGGCGCCGTGTCAGGTGGGTCTGCGTCCGTACGCACCCTCGGCGGCTTCAAGGTCATGTGTGTATTCGAGGGAAAGAAGGGTAACGGCAAGAACAAGGGTGAGGACTGTCCATGGTACGACAGTTATCGCGCGTCAGTCTACGCGCCGCCCGGCTTGCCTGAGGACCTTCCGCAAGGGACCATCGTTGGCTATCCCGTGCCTTCGGCTCCGGGCCTTGGTGCGGGCACTTCGCTCGGTACGGCGCCGGCAACAGGCCAACGTCTCATCCTCGTGCGGTGAGCGCTCGTCGCAACAGGCTCGCTGCGCTCGCCGGCGCCATGCTGGCATGGCCTCCCGCCGCGCGCGCACAGAGCCTCGACGCCACGCCACCGTCATATTGCGGTGAGCCAGCCTTGGCCAGCGCACGCACAGCGGCGGTATCAGATTCCCGCGCGCTGGTGCGCTTTACGTCAGGAATCGCATCTGACACCAACGATGCCTTCCTTGCGCGCGCACTCAGTCGCCTGACGGCGGAGCGCGTGCGGCGTGCCGCTCAAGTGGCCGTAGAGTCACGCGGGGTAGGCGCCGGTGCTGTCCAGACTGATGCCAGCAGTGCCATCGCCGAAGGACGGGTGCTTGGCGTGCGCTTTGTGCTGGTGGGCACGGTCGAGCGCCTCAATGAGCGCAGTGTGGTAACCTGGCGCCTCGTCGATGCCCGGACCGGACGCGAAATGAGCAGTGGCGTGGTTACGCAGGCCCTGGGCAGTCCGGACAGTCTCGTCACGGTGGCAACGGCGGCTCTCACGCGTGCATTCGGACGCCCGAGTTACGTGGCCGCGCCGTATGAGCGTATCCAGTCACGCGCACCAGATGCCATCAATGCCTACCTGCGCGCGCTCAGCGGACTCGAAGCCTTTGACCGGCAGACCGCCGAGCGCACGGAGGACGCGCTCCTGACGGCGGTGCGCCTCGATCCCTCGTTTCTGGCAGCACACTATCGAATCGCCACGCATGCGCTGCGGCAACTCACGTGGATATCCCAGCGCGACGCCGAACGCGAGCGGCTGTACAAGCAGGGCCTCGCCGCGGTGGGTCAGGTGCTCATGCGCGCACCGTATGACTTGCAGGCACTCACCCTGCTTGCGGCGCTGCACGTCCAAGGCGATGCCCCGGAATTGGCGCAGCCCATCGTCGCCGTGCTGCACAAGCGCGCCCCCGACAATCCCGATGTCGTGGCGGTAGAGGCGCAGGTGTTGCGCATGATCGGACGCAGCTCGCAGGCCTTGCAGCGCCTGCGTACGCGTGGTGGTGCGGCCGACGTGAGTGTGGAGGCGCTGCTCGTGCTGGCCGAGTTGGAGCGGCACGCTGGAAACACGAGGCAGGCCTGTCGTTTGCTCAATCGGGCCGTGGTGCTCGACCCGCAGCACGCGCCGGCCTATGTCTGGCGGGCCATTGTGCGCAGCCAGCTCAACGAGCGCCGCGAAGCCTGGGCCGATGCCGAGGTGGCCGCGCGACTCGGCCGCACCGACTGGGGCGAACTGGCTGCAGCGCTCGTTGATGTGTCGGTGGGAGACTCGGTGCGCGCACGCAATCGGGCCAAGCCGTGGACCACTCCCGAGTATCTCGCGGAAGGGGGATGGCTCGATCTCGTACTCGCCGCCTACGTCTCGCTCGCGCTCAATCGAGCCGACGAGGCACAACGCGCGTTGCGGCAGGTGTCTTGTCACGAACCAAGACGTGGTCTGCTGGGCGGTGACCCGCTGCTGCGCTATGTGCGGCTGCCAACGGCCTGCAGTGGGCGGCAGGCTGCAGCACCTGCGCAGCCGGCCGCACCAACCGCGCCAACCCGATCGTCAGTCGGCGTTGCGGATCCAGCGAAACACTTCCGCCAGTGACGGCCGCTTGCCGTACATGAGCATGGCCGTGCGATACAGCCGCCCGGCCGCAATCATGGCGCCCACGGCCGTGAGCGAGAGCAGCGAGAGCGACATTGCCAGATCAGCGGCTGGCACCGAGACCAGGCCAAGCCTGAGCGGCATGAGAATAGGCGACGAGAATGGAATGATGCTCATGGCACGCGCAATGGGCCCATCGGGGTCGGCCAGCGCGGGCTGCAGCAGCGCCATGCTGCCCACCAGCAGCATGATGACCGGTGTCTGTGCCTGCTGGGCCTCCTGCTCCGAGCTCACGATGCTGCCGACGGCGGCAAACAACGCGGCGTACAGCACATAGCCGAGCGTGAAGTACGCAAACAGCGGGACCAGCTCGGCGGCGCCAATGGTTGGCAGCGCCATGCTGCCGCCGGCCACACCAAACGCCGCCAGCAGCCGTTCACGGTTGGCCATGAGCACCAGCAGCGACGAAGTCCAGAACCCAAGCTGCAGAAGCGCCACGCCACCAATGCCCAGCACCTTGCCCGAGAGCAGCACACGCGGCGGGACACTGGCCAGCACCAGCTCGGACACACGCGACTGTTTCTCTTCCGTCACGCCGCGCAGCACAATCTGGCCGTACAGCACGATGACGATGTACAGCAGGACGGCCACACCGGCGCCGAAGATGATATTGACCTGGGCCGAGCCACTGCGGCCATCGCGCAGCACACGTTCCACCTTGGCGCTCACCGAGAAGCGCGTAATGCGCTCGGCCAGGGCCACATCGATACCGGTGGTGGCGATCTGCCGCCGCAGCAACTCGCGTTCGGCTGCGCGCTGTACTCGCTCGGACGTGGCAAGAGGGGCGCCGCCAGCCAGCAACACGCGCACCGCGCCAGTGGTCATGCTGCTGTCGTCAACAATGACCGCGGCCGGAATACGATCGGTGGCAAGCAGCGCGCGCAGGGAGTCTACCACCGGCGTGCGCGTTCCGGCGTTTACGGCAATGACCGTGGGTGGCGTGGCGGCACTGCTCAGTCCACCGGCCAACTCCGTGGCGATGCCATTGCCGGCGCCCACCTGTGTGGCATCGACAATCACCATGCGCGACACGTCCACGGCGCGCGCCGAGCGAAACGCCAGAATGGGCGGCCCGATGGTGAGACCGGCAAAGAGAAACGGGCCGAAGAGTGTGGTGAGTACGAACCACTTGGAGCGCACACGTTCCATGAACTCGCGCTCGATGACGGCGAAGAGCTTACCCATGGCCACTCACTCCCGCTTCGACGCCGGTGGCGCCCACCTTGTCAAGGAAGATGCGGTGCAGCGACGCCTCGAGGCGGTCGAAGCGCACGATCTCTACATCGCGGGCGACCAGCGCCTGGAGCAGCGTCTGCGCCTGGGCGTCCGGAGCGAGATCGATTTCCACCTGCTGTCCGAGGTCTTCGTAGGTGGCAACCAGCCGCTGATCCTCGAGGACCGGACGAGCCAGGTCGCGACCATTTCCACCAAAGACCACCAGCACCCGGTTGGCGCCCCCATACTGCGACTTGAGCGCGCGCAGACTGCCATCGGCCACGATTTCGCCGCGTGCAATGATCGCCACCGCATCGCACATGCGCTCGGCCGCGTCCATGACATGGGTGCTGAAGATGACCGTGCGACCCATTCGGCGCAGGTCGAGCACCGAGTCCTTGAGCGCCTGCGCGTTGACCGGGTCAAGCCCGCTGAACGGTTCGTCGAGCACCACCAGCTCCGGATCATGCAGCATGGTCCCGGCAAACTGCACCTTCTGCTGCATGCCCCGCGAAAGGTCTTCCACCTTGGCCTGACTCCAGTCTTCACTGCTACTGCGCAAACCGAGGCGCTCAAGCCAGTGATCAATGCGCCGGTCGGCATCGGCACCACTCAGTCCCTTGAGGCGACCGAGGAAGCGCAGCACGCGCCGGACCTGCATCTTCTTGTACAGGCCTCGCTCCTCCGGCAGGTAACCCACCCGGTTGAGCAGATCAGGGTGGCCAGCAGACAAACCCAGCATCGTGATGCGTCCGCTGTCCGGCCTGAGGATGTTGAGCATCATGCGGATGGTCGTGGTCTTGCCGGCGCCGTTGGGGCCGAGCAGACCGTAGACTGTTCCGGGCGGAACCGAGAGCGAAACGTCGCGCACGGCCACATGATTCGCGTACGCCTTGCGTACGCGATCGATGTGCAGGGCAGGCGGCAACGTGGGAGTGGACACAGTCACCAGATGAACGCGGGTGAACGGAGTAAACGCATGGGCCGGTCGTGAAATCGGCGGACAGCAAGCAGTCTGAGGAAACTAACAGCGGGTGGGGGCAGGGCGGGGCCCGTGTCACGGACCTGTGGCTCTGTCTCCTGATTGCTGGCCTGGTGGGCATTCTGGTCCCCCTCGACGACGCGGACCTTCCGCTGCACCTGTTGACCGGTGACTGGATTCGCGCGCACGGCGAGTTGCCTGTTGTGGAGCCCTTTGCCTGGACGCGGGAAGGCGCGCCATACTTTGCCTACTCGTGGCTTCCCCAGATCGGCTACTCGTGGGCCTGGCAAGTTGGCGGAGTCAACGGTCTGTCGCTGTTGCACGGCGCACTCCTCATGGGCGTCGTGTGGGCGCTTTGGGATCTCGCGCGCGTCGCCGAATGGAGTCTTTGGAGCAGTCGGCTGATGCTGTCACTGCACATGCTGCTCTGGATGTTTGTACAGCCCGCCACCCGTCCGCAACTCGTGCTGGCCATTGCGTTGCCGCTGGCCTGGGCGTCGGCGTTTCGTGTGCGGAACAACCGTCACGCACTCGGCGCCTGTGCAGCCCTGGCCTGTGCGTCGGCCGTTGCGGTGAACAGTCATCTGCTGTTTCCGCTCATGGCCGCGCCGGTGGTGGTATTGCTGTGTGCCACGCCCGTGCGCTGGGCCACGGTCGCGGCGTGGACGGCATCGTTGTTGCTCGGTTGGATGTGTACGCCATATCTGCTGGAGCTGCCCGCGCTGCTCCGGCTCAACTTCGGGTACAATGCCCTCTTCAATGCCGCCTCGCCCATCAAGGAGCATGAGGCCGGCTTCGTGTTCGTTACGCATGCGGCCGTTGGCACGGCCCTTGTGGTGGCTTTGCTGTTGCTGCAGCCGCTGTTCCCGAGTTTTGCCAATCGTGCGTCGCGCGAGCGCTGGTGGTATGGCTTGTCATGGGCTGCGGGCCTGGTCCTCTTTGGGCTGGCCATTCGTGGGCTGCTGCTCTGGTGGCTGCTGGCACTACCCGTAGTGGCATGGAGTGTGGCGGCGCTGCCCCTCCCACGCACGCGGCTGGTGCAGCGGGTCCTGCCCTGGGCCTGGGGTGTGGGTGTGCTAGGCATGCTGGGGCAGCCGCTGCGTCTTCGTGCGGAGCGAAGTCGCGTGGGGCCGGAGCTTTCGCATCCTGAAGCGCACGCGTTGGAGCCCATTGTGGCCTGGCTCAAGTGCGCATCGCCATCGGCGGATGTTGGCGCCATGCGGCGCGCGGTGGGTGTCGAGCATGCGGTGCTCAAGGGAACAGCCAGCTTCAACACGGGAAGTTATCTGGCGTGGGCGGTGCCCTACGTGTCGTGGTCCATTGATGGTCGCACCATCTTCCCGGACTCGGTGGCGCGCGCCGAAGCGCGGCAGGAGTTGCGGCTTGGTGCGGTGGTGCATCCACCGCTGCACGACGCGCAGGTCGTGGTACTACCGGTGGCGCATGCCACGAACAGGTTGCTGGCGGCTTCGGAGGGGTGGCAGCGGGTGGCGCTGCCGGCTACGGACAGCGCACGGGCATATGCCTTGTGGTGGCGCGCTGGTAGCCGTGGCAGTGCCCCATCGTCTGCGGGAACCGTGGCGAAGGCGCGCTGCGACATGACTGGTACACCGTGAGTCCACAGGTGCTCTCGTCGCTGCCGTCGCTGCCGTCGCGGATGCTTGACCGCGCGAACGCGTGGTCGCCGTTCGTGATTGCTCTGTCGGTGTTTCTGCTGCTGCGACCATATGACGGCATCGTTCACGACGCTCGGCTGTATGTGGGCTACGTCCTGGCCGCGTGGGACCCACAGGGTGTTGGACAAGACATCGTGTTCGTCCATGACGGACAGTCGGGATACAGCATCTACCCGGCTTTGTTGAACCTGGTTGGTCGAACGATTGGCTTGGCGAAGGGTGCCATGGTCCTCTCCATGACCGCACTGCTGCTCTGGTTTTCCGCAGCGTGGCGTCTGGTGTGGGCCATGTTCCCGGCCATGGGCACCACAGTACGTGCGGGGCTGCTCCTGTGGGCGACCTCGCTGCACACGCTGTACGGTGGTGCGAGCACCATCCACTTTGCTGAGAACTTCGCCGCACCACGTCCCATGGCTGAGGCGCTGGTACTGCTGGCCATGGCGGAGTTGTTACAGCCGAAACTGGCCAGGCAGGGCGCCTCGTATTCACTCCGTCAACTTGGGGTGGTCGGGCTTCTGATAGCGCTTGCCGCTGCCATACATCCGCTCATGATCGTACCGGGACTGGCGGCATTCGTCTGGCTGGTGCCAACAGCACGCTGGAGAGCGCTGCTTGCAGGCTCCGGCGCCGTGGTGCTTGCGCTGGTCCTGTGCGTATCTGGTTTCTCTCCCCAGGGACCCGACACTGGTTCTCTGTTCGCCACCTTCGATGCAGTGTGGCTGGAGATTCTTGTTCGCCGTGGATCCATCGCGTTGCTCAGCCAGTGGTCCGGGGTTGATTGGGCGCGAATCGCGCTACAATTCGCGACGCTGCTGTTGGCGCGGCCAACTGTGTCAGGTCGGGTTCGCGCTCTCTGGGATGCCACACTTGTCGCGGGTGTGGCCGGAGTTCTCCTGTCGTGGCTTGCGACCGATGTGTTCCATCATCGCCTTCTCACGCAGATCCAGCCGTGGCGAGTGCTCTGGGCGGTGGCGTTCATGGCCCCCATTGCACTCCTGATGCAAGTGCGCGGACTTTGGGAGAGGTCCATCACATCAGCTCGTCCACCAGAAGAAGGGCCCATCCGGCTTGAGCGCCTGGCGATGGCGCTTCTGCTCTTGGCCTGGTTCATGCTTGAGGTAAGCGGTGCGGCTCTCTGGGTCTTGGCGGGGGCTGCGATGCTTCTTGGTGTGGCGCGGAGTAACCTGTCCATTGCACTTGGCGATCGGACCGTTCGCGTGGGGCTCGGTTTGATCGGCATGCTGGTCGTGCTATTGGTTGTGCTGCGGGCGTTTGTCGTGTGGGAGGTCTATGCATCGCACCCGGACGCCCTGAGCCGATGGGTCTGGCGCACTTGGGTTACGTCCGGCCTTCCCAACGCGGCAGTGCTGATCGTCGCGCTACTTGCAGCGTGCATCGGCGCTCGGCCTGTCCGGGCCGTCGTTCGCATGGCGAAGCCCATGCCGGCGGTTGCCGTGATGGTTGCGGTCCTGTGCGTCCTCGCGCTCGACCAGCGGACCAGTTACGCGAAGTGGCTCGATGCTCAGACCGAAAGGCCCTCAACACTCAATCAAGTACTTCAGAACGTGTCATCATCGGCCACTGTGTTCTGGCTCGATGCCGACACCGAACCGTGGGTGCTGCTGAATCGGCCGGCTTGGGGTGGTGGGCTGCAGGGAACGCCAAAGGTCTTCGACCGAGCGCTCGCCGTGGTCTGGGAGGAGCGCGCGCAATTGACCGACAAGGTGACACACCCAACCTGGGCGCGCCGCAACGACCTCGCACTCGAGACCGTAAACGCTGCGACGCTACGGACGATCTGCGACTGGCCATCCGGTCCTGACATGGTCGTTGCCCCGCTCGATCGTATCGGCGCGGACGTCCCACGTGATACGATGCGTACTGGTGCGCCGCGCTTCTTGCCGCCCAGTGTACGCAAGGGCCCTTGGCAGATCATCACCGCCTATGGAGTCGTCCGTTGTGCAGAGCGGGCTGGCTTCAGACGAGCATCATGACGCGCGTCGTGGCACAGAGCGGAGCCCTGAGGTACTGACCTCAAAAGACACAGATGCAGAACTGCGCTGTTCCTCGTGATACTCCGCGTCTTCGTTCACGCGCCAGGGGTCATGCACAGCCGTACCGGCGATGATGTTGTCGGCCACGAGCAGACCGGTCATCATGGCGTGATCCTGATTGTTGTACTTGTGCATCCCGTTGCGTCCCACGAGATGCAATCCAGCGTGGGTCTGACTCAGCGCGTCCCTGATGATCTGCACATTGGCCGCGTAGGCGTCGTCGTAGACCGGGTAGGCCTTCTTCTGCCGGACCACACAGGCATCCACATGGTCGGCTCGTTGCGCGAGCCCCAGCGCTTCAAGCTCAATCAACGCCCGCTCGATCAGCGAGGCATCGGAACTGTCCCACAGTCCATCGCCCTCGAAGCAGAAGTACTCGAGTCCGTAGCAGGTGAGACTCGGATCAGGAATCATCTCCGGCGACCACGACTTGAAGTTCTGAATGCGCCCGACCTTGACCGTGTCATCATGCACGTAAATCCAGTTGTCGTGGAATGTGCCGCGATCGCGGAGAATGACTGCTACCGTCAGAAAGTCCCTGTACGATAGTCGGTCGGCTGCTTCGAGTGCCGCGGCAGGTAATCTTGGGGTCAGGGAATGCGCGATTTCCCGCAGCGGTGCCGATGAAATCACATGGTCCGCCTCGAGCTGCTCCGTCGTTCCGTCTGGACCTTCGTGACAGACCACCCACCGCCCGGAGGTTTCGTCGCGAGTTAGTGCCGTGACCCGTCGACCGAGGCGCAGGCTACCGCCCATGGTTTGCATGCGCGCCGCACAGGCGTCCCACAGCATGCCAGGCCCCTTCCTGGGATAGCGGAAGGTGCTGATCAGACTCTTGATGGCGTCCGGACCCTCGGCGCGCGTGGGGCGAAGCGCGTTGAGAACAGCCGAGACCAGTGAGACGCCCTTTATGCGCTGAGCCGCCCAATCGGCCGATATCTCGGTGCAGGGCATGCCCCAAACCTTTTCCGTATACGTCTTGAAGAAGATGCGGTACAGGCGGGCGCCGAACTGGTTGGTCACCCACTCTTCAAAGTTGCGCGGATTCCTGACGGGGTTCAGTTGGGCCCAGGCGTAGGAGAGCACACAGCGCACTGACTCGAACAGCCCGAGGCTGACGAGGGCCTGAAAGGGCTTCAGGGGGTAAGCGAAGAACTTGCCAGCGTAGTAGATCCGACTGGAGCGGGGCCGCTCGAGGAAATCGTCGGGAAGGATCTCGCGCCACAGAGCCTCGATCCGCTCCGACTTGGAGAAGAAGCGATGACCGCCGATGTCGAAGTGGAAGCCCTTGTAGGCGACGGTTCGGGAGATGCCGCCGACGTACTCGGGGTCGGCTTCGAGCACGGTTACCGGGTGCCCGTGCTTACTCAGGTGATAGGCGGCAGTGAGGCCGGCGGGGCCGGCGCCGATGACGATAGTCTCGATGGACATTAAACCGGAAGGTACTTTGCGATCGACAATGAGTCGAATAGGCGGCAAGTCTTGCAAATGAAGAGATCTTAATGACCTGACCGATCCCAGGTGACGCGCCTAAATCCGAGCGTACCAGTATTCGACGATACCTAACCAAAGGAGACCTATAAACTCTTCGGCGAGACAACAACCATCGCACTCTTGAAGAAATCTGCTGTTCCTGACACGGAGCCTTCACTTGGTAGACGCCGGTGTCTCTCACGGACTTCGCCTGAACACTAGGAGTCGATTGAACCCCAGCTGAAAACGCTCGTTCCTCTCCAAGACCAGAGAACGGCAAAAAATCTCTGCTGCCGTTTGCGGATGTAGGCCGTAGTGCTGATGGATCGACTGTCCGCGCACAAGGCGCACTGCCGTGAGAACATCCAAAACCCGATCAACATTCGGATGAGGGCAGGTCGCGACAAAGACTCCATTTGGCTCCAACCGGTCATGGACGGCCTGAGCGAGACGATGAAGCGACAAGACGGGAATGTGCTCAAGCACAGCAAGCGCTGTTATCGCTTGAAAGCGCTCCGATTCGCCAAGTACGTCAGGGAAATGTCCCTTGATGAAGCGAATTCCTGTTCGGACCGATCGCGGTGGCATTAGATCGGGGTCAATTCCTATACTTCCGCTGGAAATGCGATCTCCCGCAACGGCGAACAGCGCACCATCATAAGTCCCGATGTCACAAACGCTTGCCCCCAAAGGGATATGTGTAAGCGCCTTTCGAACTCTCCACTGCTGGAGAACTCGATCCAACAAGGTCAGTCCGCCAACGCTTGCATTAGTCGGACCGTCAACATCGCTCGCCGTAGGATCCGTATATTCTGCCAACTCGTAGACCTCCACCAATTTCGACGCGACGCAGCACGATGAGCGAATCTGACGCCCAATCGCACTCCATGCAAACGGCAAAAGCGATCAGCCAGTATGATCAACTAGGGAATCTCTGATTAAGTAG
>NZ_DLHL01000020.1 GCF_002483225.1 Gemmatimonas sp. UBA7669
GCACACAAAACTCTGAACACGCCCGAAACAGCACGGATAAGGCATTCTCTTGTTGTTGATCCGTGCAGTTTCCGTTTCATCCGTGCAATCCGCGACAAGGCCGTTCACACCCCGACCGCCGTTCTCTGCGCCATCTGAAGTTCTTCAGGGTTCTCTTCGTGCCCCGTTGAAGATGTTGAAGGCCCAGTGGAACACGAGAGGCTTCTCGGCTGGCTCCCAGCTAGACCAAGTCAGGGAACGTGCGAGCTGCGTGAAAAATCGTGAGGATCACCACGGCGTCCTCGCCCCTCTCGTACACAATTCGGTATGGCGGCCTCACCAACTCTCTGAGTGAAGGATCACCACGTTCCGGTACCACGCGGCCGGAGTCCGGGAACAATGAGAGCTGATCCACCGCATTGTAGAGACGCGCTGCAACCAATTGCGCGAGGACAGCTGAGTCGCGCGCAATGTACGACTTGATGCTCGCGAGGTCCTCTACAGCCTGTGCAGTCCAGCGAATTTGCATCAGAGCCCGAGGCGACGCTTGACCTCATCGTGTTCGACCAGGCGATCGGCCTCTCGGTCGGCCTTTCCACGCTCGATTTTTGCCAGGAAGAGCAGGCGCTCAATCGCGTCCTCCACGGAAGCACCCTCGGGAAGGTGGTCGGCGGCTTCCTGTAGCAGGTCTTTCGCAGTCGAATGTGCCATGGTGTGCTCAGAGGGAAGTGGAGACACCAGAATAGTACTGGATTCTGAGCTGATTGGCGATGCCGTCAACCAGCGTATTGGCACTGCACGGCATCCTGTGATGCCGACACTGGGGGTCACAGCCATATCGTCAACAGCTCACGCAGAGAACAGCAGGAGAACCGCAGAGGTCGCAGAGCGGGGCGGTCGGGGTCGGGGTCCTTCATCGCGGATGACACGGATTGAGCGGAAACAGCACGGATAAGGCATTCTCTTGTTGTTGATCCGTGCAGTTTCCGCTCCATCCGCGAGATCCGCGACAAGGCTGTTCAATCCCAGACTGCAGCTCTCTGCGAACTCTGCGGTTCTCCTGTAGTTCTCTGCGTGAGCTGTTGACGATCCTGCAGACACCACGCACCCCGAATCGCGACACGAACTCAGAAGCCACGTGCCTCCGTCTCAAATCTCAAACGGCGGCGGCACCCGGCCATCAATGTCCGTGAAGCCGTAGAACCGCGCGAGATCCCCCACACGCAGTACCTGCCCACTATGGGCCATGATGTTGGGGTCCGACGCGAGCGCCACGACCGCACGGCCCAGATAGCGTGGCGACTCCGTGCGCGCGAGCGCCGGCACCGACTGCCACTGCGTTTCATCAGTCTGATGGCCCGCCAGCACAAATTCCGTACGCATCCAGCCGGGCGACACCGCCACCGAGGCCACATTGTGGGCCCGCAGTTCCTCGGCCATGCCAAAGGCCAGACGCGTCATGGACGCCTTGGCCAGGTCGTAGAACAGGTTGCCGGCCATGTAGCGATCGCGATCCCAGAACGTGGTCGTCACGATGAGCCCCTGGCCCTGCTCCACAAACCACGGCGCCGCGTGTCGGCTGGCCAACAGATGATTGCGCACGCCACGATCCATCATGGCGTCCCAATTTGACATGGGGCGCTCCCAGAACGGCGCCTTGAAAATGCCGTCGAACGTTTCGTGCCCGCCCCAGGCATTGTTCACCAATACATCGAGGCGGCCCTGCTCGGCACGCACTCTTTCGAACAGGGCGCGCACCTGCGTTTCGTCGGTGTGATCACAGGCCACCGCAATACCCCGTCCACCGGCGGCGGTCACGTCTTCGGCGGTTTGCTCAATGCTGCCGGGCAGTTGTTCGAGATGGGAGAGCGACTGGATCTGCTGGTACGTGGTGGCGGGACGATGTCGCTGACTGCGTCCGGTCACGTACACCGTGGCACCGGCGGCGCCGAGTTCCGTGGCAATGCCGCGGCCGGCCCCGCGGCTGGCACCGGTGACGATGGCAATGCAGTGGCTGAGTGATGGCTTGGGTTGGTGCATGGACATCCGATGGACTTCAGGCGGGTTGCGGGTGATGAAGTTGGAAGAATTCACCGCAAGCTGTCACGTCCACCGGCCGGCGTATTGGAAGAATGCGAAACGTTCTGCAGCAACTCGCCTGGCGTGAGACCGGCAAGAGCACGGAACTCGTTGATGAGATGCGCCTGATCGTAGTACCCCGCCTCGAGCGCCAGTTGCGTCCATCTGGGCGTATCCCTCGGCGTCTCATGCGGCCGAAGCCGCCGCAGTACGTCATGCATGCGCTGCAGGCGGCGCCACTCGCCCGGTGTCAGACCCAGATGTGAGGCAAACAACTGCTGCACTCGGCGCGTACTGAGCCCCAGCTCGGCGGCTACACTCCGCGTGGACAGCGTGCCCCCGTGGGTGGCAGCCTTGTGGGTGGCGAGACCGATGGCACGCAGCGTGCGCGAGTCTGTCGGCCGGCGCATGCCCTGCAATGCCGCAAACACCTGCTCCACCCGCCGCGCATCACTGCCGGCGTCCGCGAGCGTGTCCGGCAACTGCGGAGAGACGCCGCGCACCAGTGCCTCCCACGGCACCGTCTGATTGGCGAGCGCACTGGCCGGTACACCAAACAGCGCGAGACTCGCACCGGGACGCAGCGTGAGCGAAATGCCGTGCATGTGTCCCCGCATGGCCAGCACCACGGGACTGGCACTGGCTCCAGCCACCTGCACCTCGGCGTTGCCACCGTTGAGCGCAACAATCAGCCGCGACGCCCCATCGGGCAGCACCCGCTCCACCATTTCGTGTCCATCGGCAAAGTGCTCTTCGTAGGCCGTGACGTGCGCGACCAGCGGGCGCAGCGCGGCGGGCACGGCAAACGCCCGCATCGTGCTGGCGGGGACCGTGGTCTCCGGCGCACAGAGCGGGTCGCCATCGAGGCGGAGGAAGAGGCGTTCCCGCGCGGGGTGAGGTTTGCCTATTGCCACGTCAACTAACTTGCCATATGACGACCGATTTTGCCTCGACCTTCCGCGCCCGGCTGGGACTTGCCGAACCGGTGCGCGTTGAATTCCGGCGAACCGACTGCGTTGACGCCGACGGATACCGCCGCGAGCGTATCGAGTATCTGGGCCATGACGGCGATCACATCCCGGCCTTTCTGTTCACGCCAACCGACCGCGCACCGCAAAGTGGCGTGGTGGTATTTCATCAGCACAACGGCGAGTTCCACTTCGGCAAGAGCGAGGTGGCCGGTCTGGTGGGAGACCGCTATCAGGCCTTTGGCCCCGCTCTGGCTCGGCGAGGTCTTGCGGTACTGGCGCCCGATGCCCTGACGTTTGAAGATCGGCGTGGGCCTGTGCAGGGCACCGAGCCTGAGCACTTCGATTGGCTGCGGCACTACAACGCCATGGCGTACCGCATGCTTCAGGGTGACACCCTCATGCGCAAGGCACTGGATGACGCGCAGCGTGCGTTGAGTGTGCTCATGGACGCCGTCGCGCTGGACCCGAATCGAGTAGGAGTGGCAGGCCACTCGTTGGGCGGATATACCGCACTGTACCACGCCGCGCTGGACCCACGTTGTCAGTTCGCCTGCATCAGCGGCGCCGTGTGCAGCGTTGCCACCCGCATGCGGGAGGGTACCGGCTTCACGCTGTTCGAAACCGTACCCGGCCTGGCCCGTGAGTACGACACGCACGATGTGCTCTCGGCCATTGGGCCAAGACCGACGCTGGTGGTGTCGGGAAGCGGTGACAAGTACTCACGCGACGCCAATCAGGTGGTGGCCAGAGTGCGTGGGGACTTTGTCACGCACCTGCGGCGCGATTGTGGGCACGCGCTGGACGCGGAGCGTTTTGAGGCGATGGTGGAGTGGATTGTGGGCGTGAAACCCTGATGTCAGCAGCTCGATATCGAGAGCGACTCTCTCGTAACATGCCGCACTTGCTCTATCGGTGCCGATGCCCTCGACAAGGTTGGGAATTTTGATCCGCCCCGACTTGGGACAGCCAGAAGCGCCACGCGAGATTACACCCGGCACCGTGAGCTCTCGGTACGCACATGCCAGGTACTGCGCGCTACAATGGTTCGGTTCGATCAGGGTTGACCACCTGGCAGAGTATCACGTCGGCAACCATGCTGCCAACCGACATCCTCCGAATCTCGGTAGAGGCTACTAACTTCTCGGCCGCTTTCTGGATCCAGGGCGTGCGCATCGTTCTTGCAAACAGATCGGCGTCAGCGAACACGCGAGACCACTTGAGGCCGTTACCAGCGTAGCCGTCAACCATGAGTAGCGAAGCTGATGCAATACGTGCATCGATCGCGACCAGCAGTGCCATCTTGATCAAGTCCTGCTCGACCTCGCGAGGCGGCGGACCGTTGTAACCTAGGTCCCAAAGGTACTTCTGAAACGGCTTCCCCAGAACGCACTGGCTGCGGTTGTCACCTACCTTACTCGATTTTACCTCAAGAACGTGGAGCTGATCGTCGAGGGCGAGTACAAGGTCGGGGCGGCTTCTGGCAAGAAAGTGCCACTTTGGAATCTCAAAGGTTCGGCCCGCCACTTGACGTTCGGTGACCTGCCCGTCGGGATGGCGCTCACGCACCAATTGAGCTATCAGGTCCTCAAGGAGATGCTCGCGAGTATCGAACTTCTCGCTGTTCACCTGGCGCTGGCCACAGAGCGTCCTCAACAAATCATCGGCCTGAAGTCGAGCGATAAGCTCGGCAATCGGCCAGAGGTGGGATTCGCCAGTCAATTCAGTTATCTCCGGAGAGGTACGTCATCTTTCCAGGCATGCTTGCGAGGTTGGAGGGTGCCCGAGGGGCTTCCGGAAGCCCAGGGAGTTGCTTACCGAGCAAGAGCGTCCTTTGCGTCGCTGATTGGCTCGTATCGCGCGGCATCTTGAAGACGCAGTCCAATTGTCGTCCACAACAAGGACGAATTGGCTCGGGCCGGATGCGGTGCGACCAAGACCTGGGTAGGTCCCAACCAACCACTAAGACACCGTCGCTCCTCAAGAACAGCGGTCTCCAGCGCGACCTCAAAGATCGACTCCCAATGCTTGGCGTATCCCAGCCCGTAACACACCACAGCCGTCGGTCGATACTTGCGCACAAGCTGGCTGAGCAGCTGCACACGCATTGGAAGCACATGGTCGACGTATGAGGAGCGACTCGCAAGTTGGGGTACGCTTGTCGAGAGCTCCTGGTATGGCCAGGAATCGATGCTTTGAGCCGGAAGAGGAAGCAGCTCCAGAAGCGCCGCCGGGCCGTCGTTTGATCCAAACTCTTTGGCCTGGACGCTTCGCAGCGTGGCCAGATCCGTAGACCCACCTCTCCAAGCCTGCAGCGCCTTCATCAGTGCACACCACGTTTGCTGAAGCTTTGGGCGATCTTCGACAAAGTACTTCGTAACGCCAATGCCACGGTGGAAGCCTGCGAGGTCCTCGGTCGCTCGCCGACCACGCTCATTCCACGTGTTGACTCGAAGACGAAGCTCGCCGACATCTCGACCACCGCCCTCTTCCATCCCGAGAAACCACAGAGGTGCTCGCAGGTTTCCGTACCCGACGAATGTATTGATGAAGCCGTCCAGAGCATCCACAGTTGAGCTCCTGTCGTTCGGCAGAATCCAATGGAGCGCCGCCCCCTGCTCGTTGAGGGAGGTATCGATGGCCGGTGGGACTCCGCAAATGCGTGGGTAATATCGACGATCCGTCGATACCCTGTGCATGGCGCTGCAAACCCTTTGCGGGCGGTGCTGGTCGTATCTCCTGTACTCCCTCCGCCTCCTCCCATCCCCTCTGCGCCCCGGCTCCCAATGCGACTCTGCCGACTCCTTCAGCTCGTCGTTGCCACGGCCCTCTGGGCCGCCGCCCCAACCTCTATCGACGCCCAACCCGCTCCAGACCGCGCCGGCGCCGAGCGTGCCGCCCTCGACTACATCGAAGGCTTCTACGAGGGTGACACGGTCAAGCTGTATCGCAGCGTGTCGCCCGAGGTGCTCAAGTTCGGCTACTCCAAAGGCCGCGACGGATCGTGGCAGCACGTGCCGTTTCCCTGGCCGTCGTTCGGCAGCTTTGCGGCGGCCGTGCGCGCGGGCCGCAATCTGCCACCGGCCAATGCGCCCAAGCGCGTCGTGCTGTATGACGTGCAGGAGCAGATTGCCGCCGCCCGTGTGGACGCGTGGTGGGGCATGGACTACCTGCTCATGGCGCGCATGGATGGTCGGTGGAAGATCACCCATGTGCTCTGGCAGGGACCGCCGCCGAACAACCGATAGAACAGTCAGTTCGGGATCTGCTCAGGCAGCAACGATGCGCAATTGGCCTGGGGACATCTGCCCAAGCACTTCAAGCACCGCTGGAGCAATTGGCGCGAGGGTGGGCAGATTGTTGCGTGGCGCACGTATGACCACTATGCGAATCTGGCGACCGCGCACCTTCTGATCGACTATGCTGCCGGGGTCAACAGCGCCTGCTTGGCAAGTTCGAGTACGGCGATTGCGTGCTCACGCGTCACACTCGGAAACTCGTCAAGGAAATGATCGAGGGGGTGACCTGCCTCGAGATAGTCGATGAGACTCTGAACCGGCACTCGGGTCCCGGAGAAGACCGGCGTTCCGCCGAGACGATCCGGCGAAGTGCTGATGAGCGGCGTCGGGAGTACTGACATGGCGGGCTCCTTGGGGGTTATAACAAGCTACGCAGAGAAGGGACTTCTGTCATCTTCGGTGACGTACAGCTTGGGGCCTTAGGGACCAAGGAGCGCAGGTGGGGGGCGGCCAATTGCAACCTTTGGTAGCGGCTGATTGAAAGGTTTGGTGTCGGCCATTTGAAAGGCGCCGGAACTCAGATCTAGGCCGAGGGCGATTTGCGGCCCATGTTTGTCCAGCCCCACCCACCCCCTCCCTGCCAGCGCCCCGATGACCTCCCGTCGCCTGCGGCCCGCCCCGCCACGCTCCGCGTGGTTCTCTCGCACCCTCCTCGGCCGACTCGCCGCCGGCCTGCTCATGGCCGCCGCCGTGCCGTCCTGCAGCGAAGCGCCTCAATACGACCTGGTCATTAGGCACGGCAACATCTACGACGGCACGGGTCAGGCGCCAATCACCGGCGACGTGGCCGTAGTGGGCGATTCCATTGTCGCCGTGGGCGTGGTGAGCGGCAAAGGACGCACCGAGGTGGATGCCACCGGCATGGCCGTGTCACCCGGCTTCATCAACATGCTGAGCTGGGCCACGGAATCGCTCATCGAGGACGGCCGCAGTCTAAGCGACATCCGGCAGGGTGTCACGCTCGAGGTCATGGGCGAGGGCACGTCCATGGGCCCGCTGTCGGACACGCTCAAAGCCGACATGCTCGCCAAGCAGGGCGCCATTCGTTATCCCATCACCTGGCGCACGCTGCGTGAGTATCAGGACTCGCTGGTGGCCAAGGGCATCAGCACCAACATCGCGTCGTTTGTCGGGGCCACCACGGTGCGCATCAATCACGTGGGCTGGGACAACCGCGAGCCGACGCCCAGCGAACTCGCGGCCATGCAGGCCGAGGTGCGCCAGGCCATGGAAGACGGGGCGCTCGGCGTCGGGTCATCACTGATTTACACACCGGCGTTTTTTGCCAAGACGCCGGAACTGATTGCCCTCATGCAGGCCGCCGCCCCGTATGGCGGCATGTACATCTCGCATCTGCGCAGCGAGGGCGCGCGTTTTGAGCAGGCGGTGGAGGAGCTCATTGCCATTGCCGAGGCGAGTGGTGCGCGCGCCGAGATCTATCACATCAAGGCGGCGGGCGAGGGTAACTGGTCCAAGATGGACCGAGTGCTCGATCGCATCGACTCGGCGCGCGCCAAGGGCCTGGACATCACCGCCGACATGTATCCCTACACGGCGGGCGCGACGGGTCTTGATGCCGCCATGCCGCCCTGGGTGCAGGAAGGCGGATACGCAGCATGGGCCAAGCGTTTGCAGGATCCGGCCATTCGCGCGCGTGTTGCGCAGGAAATGCGCACGCCCACTGACCAGTGGGAGAGTCTCCTGCTTGCGGCCGGATCGCCGGAGCGTGTGCTGCTGAGCGGCTTCAAGAACGATACCCTCAAGCACTACACCGGCATGACCCTGGCGGCGGTGGCCAAGCAGCGTGGCACGACACCGGAAGAGACGGCCATGGACCTGGTGGTGCAGGACGGCAGCCGCGTGGGCACCATCTACTTCATCATCAGCGAAGACAATCTGGTGAAGGCCATGAAGCGCCCTTGGGTAAGCTTTGGCTCCGATGCGCAGTCCATGGCACCTGAAGGCGTGTTTCTGGGCAGCAGTCCGCATCCGCGCGCCTATGGCACCTTCGCCCGCGTGCTGGGCCGCTATGTGCGCGAGCAGAAGGTGCTCTCGCTCGAGGAAGCCATTCGCCGTATGACCAGTCTGCCGGCTGGCAATCTGCACATAGCGCGCCGCGGACAACTCAAGCCGGGCTATCTGGCCGACATCGTGGTGTTTGACCCGCAGACCATTGGCGATCACGCCACCTTCGAGGAACCGCATCAGTTGGCGACCGGCGTGCGAGATGTGTTTGTGAACGGCACCGCCGTGCTGCGCGACGGCGAACACACCGGCGCCAAGCCTGGCCGTGTGGTGCTGGGTCCCGGGGTAATCCCCCCTGAAAAGAGCGGTCGCCAAAAGTGGACTTTTCTCGTACACTGATCCGAGGAGGTTCCCATGAAGACATCGCGGTTTACCGATAGCCAGATCATCGCGATCCTGAAGGAGGCGGAGGGCGGCA
>NZ_DLHL01000021.1 GCF_002483225.1 Gemmatimonas sp. UBA7669
CTACCTGATCAGAGCTTCCCTAGGTCAGTGTGCGGGGGGAGCTCAGCCGGGAACAAGGGCAGGGCTGCTGGCGGGGTCGCATCGTCGAAGGACTGATCGAGCAGTCCGCCGAGGCGTGCGAGGGCCACCTGGCGCATCGCCTCCATCACCACGATCTCCTCCGTCATTCGGGCCACTTCAACACGCGCCCGGAGCACGTCGGCCTGTGGCGCCTCGCCCACCCGATACATCGCGTCGGCCACCGCAGCGACGTTTTCCATCAACTGGCGCGTCTCGCGGGCAATCGCCACGGCACGCTCCACGCGATACAGCTCATAGAACGCCGCCGCGACCGCGGCCCGGACCTCCCACGCGACGTCGCGTGCGCGGAATTCTGCGCCGGATGCCCGCGTGCGCGCGGCGCGCGCGGCCAGTCCGAGCTTGCCGGCCGTGGGCAGCATCTGCATCACTTGCAGCTGCGTCATTCCGAGAGGATTCATCGGTCCGAGTCCCGGCAGTTCGCGGTTCATCCACCCGAGCTGCAGGCGAGGATCGGGGGGACGCGTGGTCGTCACGGCTTGCGCCTCGAGCGCGCGCGCCCGTGCGTCGGCTGCCCGGAGTCTGGGGTTGGCGGAGTCTGCGGCGGCGTACAGGCGGCCGAGAATGAGGTCCTCGCGCGTGGCGCCGGGTGCGAGAACCCTAATCTGGCCCGGTCCCTGCTGGGCGTCGAGCGGGACGACCGCCAGCAACGTCACGAGTAGTCCGCCAGCAATCTGGCGACACCGCCCTCGCGTCCTGAACCACGTATACGCTCTCGTCATCTTCTGCCGCTGCGCGTGTCGGGGAGCGAACCTGAGAAGGGCTGTGACGGCTGTCATGCGGGGGAGTATGGCATACCGGGCGCACCCCGCCTGTTATGCGGTCCCTGTTTTTACGTAAGGTAAAACATGACGCCCCGCCGGCTCCGTAGCAAGGGGAACGGCCGGTCAAGTCAGGCCTCCTCTCGCGGCCCCGACCGCGACAACTCACACGGTCACCACACGGCGCCGACGTTTGTTGACGGCGACCCGAGGGCTGACGCCGCGATGCACGGTGCGCGCAGGCGCGACAAGCGCGTTCCTCGACATCCGCTCGGGGCAGACGTCCTCGAGAGCGCGCGGGCGTTGGTCCATGTGACTCGTCTTCCGCCAGGGCATCGGAGCGACTGGCGAAACGAGGGCGGTCGAGGCGGCGCACGTGGGGTGTTACCCATGTTATCGGACGCCGTGGTTGCCATGGTTCCCTCTGCGCACCCGCGGAAGCGGTTGTGACGATTCGAGAACTCGCGGCACGCGGAAGCGTCGCGAAGCGGCAGATGTTGCGGTGTTGGCCGACGACCTCGGCCAACTGCCGTTCGCGATTGGCCAGCGCTGTCAGTGGCGCGCGCTGATTCGTCAGCATATCAATGAGCCTGTCACTCGGCGCGCTCGCAGTGCGTGCCGCTGCGACGACAACCGGGGATGATTGCCATTGGGCCGAAACTGGTTGTGCAGTCGGGAAGTTCACACGTGGGCGTCGGAGAACGTTGCGGTCGCCTGCGGACGTGTCTTTGACGCCTCTTCCGGCAAGTGCGCCTTCCCGCTCTCCCGTCTCGGCCCTCTCACCTCGGCAGGCGGCCGGATTCGCCATGGGCACCGGAGCGCCCGATGTGTCCACGGTATCGCAATGGGCCTTCTAGGTTGCGGGTGATGCGTGCGCGACGCCGAGCGTGCGACACAATGTCGCGTGACAGTGCGCGACCTCAGCCACGACCGCCGCCGGGTCGTCGGTGACCGTAAGGGCCTCGACGTCCTCAAGCGAGAGCGTCCCAGCGTGGACGGCGGTCTCACGGAGCCAGTCCACAAGGCCACGCCAGTACGCGGTTCCCACGAGAATGATTGGAAACGACTCGAGACGGTTCGTGCGTCGGAGGTTCAGCGCCTCGAAGAGCTCGTCGAGCGTCCCGAACCCACCTGGAAGGATTACAAACGCGCAGCTGTACCGAACGAGCGCGAGCTTGCGGAGGAAAAAGTAGTGGAACGGTACGCGAAGCGTGAGGAAGGGGTTGGGCGGCTCGTCGAGCGGTAACTCGATCGTGAGACCGACAGACTGCGCACCGCTCTCCGATGCGCCTTGGTTTGCGGAGGCCATCAGACCCGGGCCACCACCCGTAATCACCGTGAATCCGGCGGCCGCAAGTGCGGCGGACACTTCGCGCGCGACGACGCCCCAGCGTGCCTCTGGCGCGGCCCGAGCGGAACCGAAGACCGTGACGCCATTGCGGACTCCGGCCAGTGCCTCGAAGGCATGACTCGCCTCAGCCGCAATGCGATGCACCCGATCCTGATCATCGGGACGGTTCGCGGCCACGAGCGCGGCAAGGCGAAGGTCTGCTAGGGCGTGAGCGGCGCTATGTGTGGTCATTCAGAGCTCTGCGCGGCGTAGAAGCTGCGCGTTGATCGCAACGACAATCGTGCTCACCGACATCAGCACCGCGCCCATCGCAGGCGTCAGCAGGATGCCCCACGCCGAGAGCGCACCGGCCGCGAGCGGGATCGCGACGATGTTGTACCCGGCGGCCCACCACAAATTCTGGATCATCTTCCTATACGTCGCGCGCGACAGCGCCACGAGCCTCGGGATGTCTCGCGGATCCGAACGCACCAGAACGATGTGTCCGGCCTCGACCGCGACGTCGGTGCCGGCGCCGATTGCGATGCCGATGTCCGCCGTGGCGAGGGCCGGCGCGTCGTTCACGCCATCGCCGACCATGGCGACCTTCTTGCCCTGCGCCTGGAGGGCGCGGACGCGTGATGCCTTGTCTTCCGGGAGGACGCGGGCGAATACGGTGTCAATCCCGAGGTCGGCAGCTACCGCCATCGCGACGGGCTCGGCGTCCCCGGTGAGCATCGCCACTTCGATGCCCGCCGCGTGTAGCGCGGCGATGGCTGCGCGGCTCTCCTCGCGGATCGCGTCGGCCACCACGAAAACGGCAATCGCCGCGCTGCCGGACAGCAAGTAGATCGCTGCTTGTCCGCGCGCGGATGCCTTCTCGGCCGCGGTCCGAAGCACGTCCGGCACGTCGGCGCCGAGCTGCTCGAGCAAGGCTGGCCCGCCGATCCGATACGGCGTGCCGTGCACGGTCGCCTCGACGCCGCGTCCCGGGATGGCGTTGAACCCCTCGACGGTCGGGAGCACCAGCGAGCGGTCGGCGGCCGTCTTCACAATTCCACGGGCAATTGGATGCTCGGACTCGGATTCGATCGCAGCTGCGATGGTGAGCGCTTCGTCCGGCACAATCCCGTCGCGGACCCCGAGGTCCACGACGCGGAACTCACCGAGCGTCAGCGTTCCCGTCTTGTCGAAGATGACGGTATCGAGAAGCCGAGCTTCCTCGAGTCCGCGACGGTCACGCACCAGTAACCCGCCGTGCACGCCCAGCGTCGTAGATATCGCCACGACCAGTGGCACCGCGAGGCCCAGCGCGTGCGGACAGGAAATCACCAGCACCGTCACCACGCGCGTGAGTGCAAAGTCAATCGGCGCGCCGAGATACTGCCAGACGGCGAACGTCACGGCCCCCGCCACAATCGCAACGACCGTCAGGATCTGCGCGGCCCGGTCCGCTAGGTGCTGGACCCGAGACTTCGAGCGCTGCGCGTCCGAGACGAGACGCATGATTCCGGAGAGCTTCGTCTTGTCGCCCGTCCCCGTGACCTCGATGCGCAATGATCCGGTGCCGTTGATCGTGCCCGCAATCACCTCAACACCCTCATCCTTCGTCACCGGTCGCGACTCGCCAGTAATCATGGCCTCGTTCACATCGCTGCGTCCCTTCCGGACGATGCCGTCCGCGGGGATGCTCTCGCCCGGCCGCACCACGAGGGTGTCGCCGGCGCGCAACTGGCCCACGGTGACGTCCTCCTCGCCGCCTTCGACGACTCGGTGCGCCATATCCGGGATCAGCTTCGCCAGTTCCTGCAACGCGCCGCTGGCCTCGGAGATTGAGCGCATCTCGATCCAGTGCCCCAGCAGCATGATCGTGATGAGCGTCGACGACTCCCACCACAGCGCCTCGGCCTCGATGAAGCCGAGTTCCACGACGGCGGAAAAGACGAACGCGACGGTGATGGCCAAGGAGATGAGGGTCATCATCCCGGGCAATCGACTGCGGATCTCGGTCCACGCACCGCGGAGGAAGATCAGCCCGCCATAGAAGAAGATGACCGTCCCGAGCAACGCTGGCAGTCGATCCGATCCCGGAAACGACGGCGCGGTGTAGCCGAGGAGATCCTGGATATGCTCCGCCCAGACGACCACCGGGATCGTGAGGATGAGCGAGAGCCAGAATTTCTGGCGGAACATCGCGGGGCTGTGTCCGGCGTGGCGATCGTGATCGGTGTGGGGCTGCAGGTTGGCGTGTCCCTCCGGTCCAGCGTGACTCGCGTGACTCGCGTGACTCGCGTGACTCGGAGTGGACGCGTGGTTGTGATCATGGTGCTCGGTCATCGGGCGGCCTCGTTGGGTTGAGCGAAACGGACAGACACACCGGCAACGCACGTCATCGAGCCGCTCCGGCCAGTGACGCTCGACGCGCCTTTTCCTCCAGCAGCAACCATCCCAGCGCCTCATCTTTGGTGCCGCCGGCCTTCATTACGTTCCAGTCTCTCGCAATCTGCCGCCGAAGATAGTCGAATACGTGCGGAAGGGCCACGCAGTGTGACGGTCCGCCGGCCGCCGACGCTGACGGCACCACCGAGCCGAACGCTACCAGCCTGGCGCGATGGCCGTGGCGAAGCTCGACACTGCCAACGTGCAGAAGTTCTCGCGCCGCGCGCGCGGCCTCTCCCGCACTGCAGCAGCCGAAGCGCGCCAGTGCCGCGCGCAAGACCGCGGGATCCCGGGCCGCGGCGTTGAGCTCAGCGACGCCCTCTTTGACCTCGCCGATGATCATGTCCCCAACGTCGGCAGAAACACCGAGCGCTTCATCGAGCACTCCGGCTTCACGGTCGTCGGCTGTCGCGGTCCCGGCTGCCGGCACGAGGTGCTGAGCCCGCGGAAACCGGAAGGCCAGGATGTCGAGATCGGTCCGCGTTCGAAGCTCTGTGTGGCCCTGCGGTCCAGGAACACGCGCGACAATCGGGAACTCGGCCACAGTGAAGTAGCCGTTCATTCGAAGATATGTTTCTACGAGCGCCACGCTGGTGTCCATTCGACCGGCCCCGAGGACGAAGTTCCGAGAGATGAGTCTTGCGCCAATAATCGCGTCCGTCAGCCAGATGCGTAGTCGCGAAACTCCCGATTTTACATAGGGTAAAGCCTGACGTGGCGAATCGCAGCCGCGGCCGCATCTCGCTGCAAGGCAATACCCGAGCACGGCTGGTCAAATCCCCGATGGTGTCCGCGTCCGGTACGCCCGAAATTGCGAACACGGGCGAAGGTCTGCCGAAAGCCGTTCCGTGGTGGTCTCGAGCAGCGCCCTCCCGCCGTCGGCCCAAACACACCTTAACCGGAGTCTGATATGCCATCCGAAAGTTCATCACTCAACGTTCGCGCATTCGGCCTCGCTGCGGGCATTGTCGCGGCGACGCTCTCGGCAATCTGCGGCGTCGCGCTACTGCTCGCACCGGACTCCACCTGGACGCTTGCGGGCTACCTCCTGCACGCGGATCTCTCGATGGTAGCACCCGTGGTCAGCTGGGTCGGCCTCGTGGTCAGCGTGCTCGGATGGGGGCTCATCGCCAGCGGCGCCTTCGCGGCGGCGGCGGCGCTCTACAACCGATACGTCGCGCCAGAGCGCTGATTCGCACGGGTGGTTCGTCGGGTACCAACTAGGCGTCGCGTCGGCCCTCGAGAAGCCGGCGGATTGCCGGCGTCTCCGCGCGCACGACGCGAATGCCCGCCGCCACGCACTCCCGGCGAGCGGAGAACTCGAGCGTGTCGATGAACCGCACGAATCGCGGCCGCAGCGTGAGGTCAGCCGAAGCGAAGCGAAGGTGCGCGTGCTGACGATGGCAGATCTCGGTGGCTCGCAGGAGCGCTTGATACCCATTACGAATCCCGTCGGCACGCTCGAGCGCCCCGGCATCCACGGCGACCACCGCCGGGAGACCGAACTCGCGTGCCACATCGACCGGCGCGAGGTCGGAATACGCGCCGTCCGCAAGGAGCCAGTCGTCCATGGCTAGGGGAGGCAAGACGCCCGCGAGTGCAGCGCTCGCGTACACGGCGTCATCGGCGCGTCCCGTTTTCAGCACCACGCGCGTCCCGCTCCTTAGGTCGGTTGCCGAGACGGCCACGGGGATGCGCGCGTCCTCGAGTCGCTGTTGCCCGAGGAGCGCACGCAGTTCGGCCCGCCCGGCCTCGCGCACATGACTACCTAGGCCCCAATCCCAAGCCATAGAGGCCGCCATGCGCAACGTCCGGATCGCGGAGCGAAGAGGCCCGCCCGATTCCGCGGCCCTGCCGTGCGCACCCGCAAGATCCGGTAGCTTCACGCGGCTCACCGCCGCATACCAGTCCTGGCGGAGGGCATATGCCACACCGACAATCGCGCCCATCGAGACGCCAACAATCGCCTGGGGACGGTAGCCGAGGTGCTCCAGACCTCGGAGCACACCGAGGTGGGCGAATCCTCGCGCGCCCCCTCCACCCAGCACGAGGGCGAAGGGCAGATGGGGGCGCGGATTGCCGGGCACGGGAATGGCCTCAGTGCATCACGAGGAACACCAGCGTCACCCAGTGCGTGTCCCAATCCGCGCCGCTCCCGGCCGGCGCGTCGGCCACGTGCAGGCCGCGCAGGTTCCAGAGGCCGCCGCGATCGATCGGAATGTGCAGCACCCCTTGGCCATCGGTGATGAACGTGCCGTGCCGCTCCTGTCCCGCCAGCGCGTTCAGGTTCGCGTCCGCAGGCCGACTGACCACACCGGCCTCAAGGCGGACGCCGCTGAGCGGTTGCCCGCCGAACAGCACACGCACGCGCAGGGTATCTCCAGGGTGCAACACGGACGGATCAGTCAGCGGCAGGAGTTCAAGCGGTTGGCCCACAATTCGGGACCACCCGCGAGGCCCACCCTCACCCACCTCGACGAACGTCTTGGCGTACTTGGCGTAGCGTCGCGTCACGCTGTCGCGAGGCACGCGTCCTTCCCGCTCCAGACGCGCCAGCACGGCGCCCGCTCCCTCGAGCTCGAGGTAGCGCCGGAATCCCGCCGCCGATTCGCGCACGGATCTCGGGACCGTCGACACCACAACCATCCGCTGGCCCGTCCCCGTCGGGCGGTGACGCAATCGCAGCGAATTCCCGCTGGCTTCGAAATCCACGATGCGTGTCTCGCCGGCCGCGTCCAGCACGCGTGCGTCCGCGACGCGCTCCCTGGACAGTGCCGACTCGCTCGCCGGGAAGGCGCTGCTGGTCTGGCCGAGGACGACCAGCTCGTCGCCGGGGGCGAGCCGGAAGCCGATCGGAACGAGCCAGAAGTCGTGCGCGAAGGCCGGAAGGACGCCGATGCCGAGGATCAGCACGGCGAGAACGACGGATCTGTACCGGAACGACCGCGACCATCGCTTGGCGTTCACACACTCCTCCGTTTTCTAGGTTTGGACCGCACCCGCATCTGGGCGTTGGCTCTTCGCGGCCTCCAACTCCTCCAACTCGCGCGGGTGCTCGTGTTCCATTTGGTCGCGCGAGAGCCGACCCGTGCACATTACCTTCGAGAGTGGGAACACATCCGGCCGTAGCATCACAAAGTAGAAGTGCCACACGACAATTGCGAGTGTCGCGAGAATGGCCTCGTACAAATGTACGACGGATGCGACCTGGAACGCCCAGAATGGAAACCGATTGAGGAACGGCACCTCGAGCCAGAGCACGAGTCCCGTCGCGGCCATCACCACCGTGCCCCAGACCAAGGCGAAGTACTCCATCTTCTCGGCGTACGAGAACCGTCCGACTCGGGGACGTACATCGGTGACGCCGATGTTATACCGAAGCGTCTGGATCAGTTCCTTCCAGTCCGGCACGCTCGGCGGGCCCAGCCGGAGGCAGCATCCGGCCAGGCACAGCGCATCGCGAACGCGTCGCAGCCGCGGAAGCAGCGCGCCGATGAGCGCGCGCCCGCGGACCGTGAGCGCGAGATATCCGAGGTGATACAGCCCACCCGCGAGCAATGCGAGGGCCGCGGTCCGGTGCGCCCACGCTCTCAGCAACGCACCCATGGACGGCCCCAAGACGGGGAGGGTCCAACCGAATCGCAGCGCAAACCCGCTCAGCACGAGTACCACGAAACTCGCTACGAGCCACCAGTGTTGGAGGCGCTCGTTGCGGGTGAAGCGCAGATAGTCGGCGGCGTGGGGCATTGCAGCGGGCTCCGCAGCTACACGTCGGCGCCGGTCGCGCCACGCCCGCTGCCAATCGACGACGTTATGCAAAGCCATCAGCGTGAGGAGCGCGGCAATCAGCATGACGTACATCGCGCGCACCGACTCCACGAGCCTGTGCCCGACCGTTGTTGGCGTATGGTGAATGCCACCAGCGGCGAACGTCGCCGTGGCGCCCACATGGCAGGATCCGCAGGTCGCACCGACGTTCGCTGGATGCGTGCGCGCGCCCGAGTCGGCAGCGCTGCGAATGTCGTGGTTGCCGTGGCAACTGGCGCAGTTCGCGACACGCCGGTCGCCGATCGCGGCGGCCAGTCCGTGGAAGCTACCGCGATAATCCGAGACCACCGCCGCGGTGAAGCCGTGGTCACCCGCGAGACGGATGTCGCCGTGGCAACTGGCGCAGTCCTGCGCGGAGCGCCGCAGGGCCGCGGCCGTGGCTTCCGACCCCCTCACCGCCTCCGTGTCGTGCCCGCCGTGGCACGACACGCACGTCGCGGCGTGCGGATTGCCGAGCTGTACGGCCGACGCGTGCACGCTCTTGGCGTACGCGGCCTGCGACTCCTCGTGGCAGCGGGCACAGGTTGTCGCGACGCGGTACCGTCCCACCGCCGACATCCCCACATCTCCGCCCCGCGCATCGTGCGCCGCGTGACAGTCCGTACACGTGGCGGCGGGCGCGCCATTTGTGGCGAGTGTCCTCGTTGCGTGGACGCCACCGAGATATTCGCGAACGGCTCGCACGTGACAGCTGCTGCACTGTCCGGCGACGTTCGCGCGGTGCGTCAGTGCCCTCGGATCCGTCACCGGGCGGACGCTGTGGCTACCGTGGCACGACACGCAGGTGGGTGCCGCGACGCGTCCGGCCGCCCGCGCGGCCGCGTGTGCGTCGCGCAGGGAAGTCGAGGCCTGAATGGCGTGGCACGAGGCGCAACTGGCCACGGAATCCGGCACGGCGCCCCGCTCGGCGGACTCGCCGACGTGACAGCTCCGACAGCTCAGCCCGACGTGCACACTCGCGGCCACGGCACTGGCCTGGCCAGACGCGGTCTCATGCCCGCGCATCGACTGAGCGACGGCGGGTCGGGCTGTCGCCAGCCACAGCAGGAGGACGCCGCAGGCCAGCGCTCCCGTTCGCGTCCGCACGTGGCGTTTCAATGGTGCTTGTACCATCCGACCCCCACGATCTCGTTCCACGACGTGGTGTGATGGCAGGCGGCACACTGCGTCACGGACGCATCTGGCCGCCGCGCCACACGCTGGGACACCATGGAAAAATGCTCCATCAGGTGGCTGGGTGGTGCGTTGTGGCAGTCCGCGCAGCGCGTCGAACGCGACGACGGGTGCTGAAACGGCGGGACCTCCCACGAGTCCGTGACGTGACACGCCTGACAGGCTCGGCCGAAATTCTCACGGTGGGGATCCACGGTTGCGTGGCAGCTCGCGCAGTCGAGCTGCGTACCTGGTCGCGTGAGCAGCACCTCATGATCCATTGAGATCGGGCGCGTCGCAACGCCTCGATGCTCGACGTGGCAGCTCGCGCAGGTCGCGACGGTGGTGTGAAACCGTGTCGGCTGTCGATCGAGGAGCGCTGGGCTCGACGCGTGGCACGAAACGCAGTTCGCGCGAACCACTCCCTCGCCGGGGGAGTGGCAGCCGGTGCAATCCCGCGCGAGGGGCGCGTGCGCCGCCGAAAGTGGACCAGGGCTGACGAGACTGAGGACGGCGGAGCGTTGCGTGGAACTCGCTCCGAGCCATCCGGCACCCGCGACGGCGAGCACACCAAGGAACACGGCGCCTACGGTCGCGAGCCCGCTTCGAGTCACCACCATCGCAGCCCCAGATAGATCGCGGCCGAGACGTGCAGCACGAAGACCGCCAGGAACGCGAGGGACACGACTAAGTGCACGCGGAGCCACGTCGCCGCGCGCCCGGAGAGATGGTCGTGAACTGTAACCGTGTACTCGAGATCTACGATGGCCTCGGCCAGCGCTCGCTGGATAGAGTCGTCGACACTCGACTCGGGCACGGCTGCGAAGGAACTGAACAGCGCCCGCGCACGAACCAAGTCGGCCGTCTTCTGCCGGAGGTCGGATGCGACCAGGCCGAGGAAGTACCGCCCGACATACCCAGTCGTCACGGCGACAAGAAGGAGTCCGCTGAGCACAATCCCGACCGGACTCTCGAAGCGGTGTGCGCTGTGGAGGATGGCCAGAATTGCGCCGAGGATGCCGAGGCGCACATGCCACTTGAGGAGTTCTCGCATCGGCAGTCGCCGCGGCAACGCCTGGCGAATTCGCACGCTTCGTTTCGCCAGCGAATACCACAACGTCGGCACCCACATCAGCGTGGCCGCGGCGATGCCCACGACACCTCCAACGACGCTGCCGGGGAACTGCGGTGACGCGTGCACGACGAACCCACTCCACAGTAGAAGCAGCAACATCACCAGTGCGCTCGCGAGCGCCACATCCTCGCCGCGGCTCACGTCTCTGCTCGCGCCGAGGTACTACCGGAGGCCGCCGCCGACGGCGCTGCCAGCAAGGCCTCGATCGCTCGCATCCGCCGGTAGTGAATGACGACCATCGAGGCGAAGAACAGCAGCAGGATGGTCATCAGCGCAAGATGGAAAGAGGACAGCGGAGGCGACGCTTGCGCGCTGACAGGGACGGGAAGGCCCAGCTCCGACCGTAGCCACGCGTCCGCGACCTCCGCTGGTGCCACGCTGGTATCGAGCGCAGCCCGTGCGGAGATGGCCGACTCGATGATCCCGAGGCCATGGCGCGCCTCCTGGAGCGCGATCGACATCGCCGCGTTCTCGCCCCGCTCCTCCGCCGCCGCAAGTCCGGCGACGCCTCGCGCGAGCCGCGTTGTGCCCTCCAGCATCCGCTCGCCAGCAAGACGCGCCAAGTCCGCCCGCGCCGAGTCCGTACCGACCGAGAGGCGCATCAGGCGCGGAACCATCTCGGTCGATGGCTCGAGCGCGCCCTGCATCATAGACATGACCGCCGGCGCGGTGGCTGGAGCGCGCGACGCCGTCGCGGGCGGCGTCCGCATCTTCGCCGCCGGCGACGCTGAATCCTGCGCTGGGTGATGCGCCGCGTGCTCGGCCGCCGTCTGCGCCGCGCTGGTCGACGGCGGGAGCGCGATGCACGATACAGCGACGGCGAGCGCGGCAGCCCACCGATTGCCGCTACATATGTCCCATCCGACCGCCCGGCGCGGGCGCTCTCGCGCCGGCAGGCGCGGACGTCGAGTCCACTGGAACGACGGGCGCCACCACCACGATGCGATCGATGACATCCGTCACTCCCGAGGTCGCGGTTACGATGGCCACCGCCCGGCGCCGATAGGCCACGTCTGGCACGGTACCCGATAACGTCATTCGTCCACCGTCTGCGTCAAGACCAAAGCGATAATTGCCGACGGAATCGTCCGCCGCAAGGGCGGCGTCGACGCGCTCGCGCAACTTCTCCTCGCCTGACTCGCATCCCAGCAACAATGCCAGCGCCGACAGCGAGAGTCCGGCGGCCACGAGGCGACCGAGTCGAATCGCCCCGTAGCCTGCGTCCATCCGCCGGATGCTCACGGCGCGGTCCCGAGTAGCGTGCGACGCTGCGCGGCCGTCAGCACGTTTGTCGCCTCCCGAACCGCCGCGATGAAATCGAGTCGCGCGCCGGCTCGGAGTCGCTCGACCTCTCGGACCTTTGCCTCCACCGCGGTTGCGTCGGGCTGTGCAGATCCGGTGAGCGCCCACAGCTCTTCCTCGGCCTTTTGCACCTGCCGCTCCGACTCGGCACGTGCGAGGAGCGCCCGGGACTTGATGCCGTTCAGCGTCGTCTGCTGTGACGCCGAGAGTTGCAACTGCGGTTGATCGAGGAAGAATCCCGTCGCCCCGATGTGGTTGAGATGAGAGGACCCGGCGTTGCCGGGAATCTGCGAGACCGACGCAGGGGCGCTGGAGCCAGCCGCACTCGGCATCCCAGGCATTGCCGCCATTCCGGTAGCTGCTGAGTCGGTCGGCGGCTTCGCGGCACCACCCATCCCTCTCATCCCGCCCATTCCGCCCATTCCGCCCATTCCGCCCATTCCGCCCATTCCGCCCATTCCGCCCATTCCGCCCATTCCGCCCATTCCGCCCGCCGCGGCGCCGCCGGAGGCGCCCATCGGCATCCGCATGCCGGCGGGCGGCATTCCCATCTCGCCCTTATCCATATTCATCATTCCCATCATCCCCGACATTCCCGACATGCCCGACATGCCCGACATGCCCGACATGCCCGACATGCCCGACATCCCACTCGTTGCTGGGGCAGCCGCTGCGCCTCCTGTCGGGCCGACAGCCGACGCGGACGCCGATGGGCGCGCGACTGCGGCCTGAAGGCGGGCAATCTCCGCCCGGAGCTCCGCGATCTGTCGCTGGAGTTCGGCGGTGGTTGGGGCTGTGGTGGTCGCTCGACCACCGCTCGGTGTCTGCGCGATACCCCCGCGCGGGGCGAGAAGCAGAGCAGAGGCCGCTGCCGCGACCAGTGTCGCGACGCAACGAACGCGCCGGTGAAAATCCATTCGAGACAGCCGTATCATGGACCGCATCCTCCGAGAGATTGGCGCCGCAAATCTGGCGAGGAGACGCCGGACCCACCGCACCCTGAACGAACCGCGCGATGGGACGGCGGCGGCATTCACCGTGCGCCCATCGCTCTCAGAATATTTTACGCAGCGTAATGTCACGGACAATCGGGGTTTCCCCTCTACCTGGTAGGGACGTCCCCTCGGCGCGATGCTCATCGCTGGACAGCCACACCGCGTCGGCGCCCGCCCTAGGATTCCGGCTCCGTCTGGCGACCGGCCGTGTGCAGCACGGCTTCGCGTGCGTCCAGTTCTCGCGAAGTGTTTCCCGTGCGCACGAAGTATCGCGCTGTCGATCCATCCATCACATACACCGGACCGCGGCTGCGTTGCACGACGACGCGGCAGAGTTCCTTTCCTTCCAGCCGACTGAACGCGACGTGCACGTGTCGGAGGACCGCCGCACCCAAGGAATGCGCGAGCAGGCCCACGAGGTACGCTTCGAACCCGTCGCGATCGCGACGGCGCAGCGTCGCCAGATCCTCCTCGATTCCGACAATCTCTCCGTTGTCTGACACGCCAATCAACAGCGAGCCGCCACGATGGTTCATCAAGGCGGCGACCGTGCGCACGATCGCCGCCTCGACGGCGCGGCCAACCTTCCCGGTGTTCCGGTCCCAGCGTGCCGAAGACTTGAACTCGAGGATTTCGCTCTCGCCAGCAGCAATCAGGTCTGGGATGCCGCGATTCAGTTCAAGCTCCAGAGACCGAATGCGATCTCCCCTCACCGTGAATGCGCGGGTCAACACGACGGCCGGAAGCCCCAGGAGCACACCGAGCGCGGCGAAGATGCCCGTCATACCTACCATCCGTCGCTGGAATACCCCAACCATCCGTTCAAGGACGAAGTTGGCGACCGTGCCGGATGCGGCGTGCGCCGGGTGGAACTCGAACCAATAGATTACCATCGTCAGCGGGTGCAGCAACAGCACTCCGGCGATGGCGCAGGCCGACACAATGCCGACCCAAGCCTGCGGCGACAGGCTGGCTCCGTCGGTCCTCACCACCACCCCCCCGATGACACGAGCATCATCGTTGCCATCACGCCAACGACCAGCCACCCTGCAGTGCGAACGGCGTGTGTACCGGACGAGTGCACGGGAGGCGGCCCCGGTCCGAACTCCGCGACCGTCACGGCCGGATCGAGTGTTGCATCGCCAGCGCGGAGCAACTGTACCTGCCAGCGATGCGCCGTGACCTCTACTGCACTCAGCGTGAATCGCACCGTCCCGTCGGGCCGCCGAGTGCCGCTCAATCGGCGCGGCACCTGACTCGGCGCGCGATCCGCGCCGTGCAGCGAGTCGGCTACCTCGTCGCCCGCGAGCACGCGCGGTGGCGCAGCGATGCCCTGCCGCACAATCATCACGAGATGCAGCCCGATCAACCCGATGATCGCCGCCGGCAGCCACAGCACATGCAAGGCGTAGAAGCGGGTCAGTGTTTCCGCTCCGAGTTGCGTTCCGCCGCGGAGCAGGACGGCGACCGCCCCCCCGACGCCGGGCACCGTTCCGGCAATGCTGGTACCCACCTGTGTGGCCCAATACGCTCGTTGGTCCCACGGCAATAGGTATCCCGTGAAGCCGAACGCCATCACCAAGCCGAGAAGGCCGACACCCACGACCCAGTTGGCCTCGCGGGGGTACTTGTACGCTCCGAACGAAAACACGCGCACCATGTGGAGCAGGGCGAGCACGACCATCGCACTGGCACCCCAATTATGCACGCCTCGCAGGACGCGCCCCAAGTGGACCTGCCCCTCGAGGTAACGGATGCTCTCGTAAGCGTGGTCGGGCGACGGGGCGTAGTACATCGCGAGCACCGCGCCCGTGACCGCCTGCAGCAGGAACACCGTCAACGTCGCGCTGCCGAGTGTGTGCCACCAGGTCAGCCCGCCGGGCATCTCGCGATCGAGCAACGAACGCCGGAGCGAGGCGATGTCGAGCCGTCGCTGCCACCACCCAGAGCTGGGACGAGGCGCCGAGGTCACAACGGCTCCCGATGCTCGGTCCCAACTCGGAACGTCACGTACTGGACGAATACCTCGTCGTTCTCGACCTTCACCGGCAACGGATCAAGCCCGCGCGGAGGCGGACCGCCGAGCACCTCACCAGATTGCTTGTCGAAGAGCCCGTGATGACACGGGCAGTGGAAGCGGTCCTTCTCCGTGTCGAATGAGACGCTGCAACCCAGATGCGTGCACACGCCGCTCCAGGCCTTGAACTCAACGGCATCCTCGGTGGAGAGCCAGACGCTGCGTAGCGCGCGCGACTCGATCCAACCATCCTGCACCTCGTCGATGAAATCGACCTTGAATGGGACGCCGATGTCGACGGAGTTCACGTCAGGAACCACGCGTACCCAACGGGCGGCCCGCGGTCGTCGGAACGCCGGAGAGAGCGCCGCCGCCACTGGGGTGAAGCCGGCAATCAGCCCGGTAAGCACCGCGCTCGCGATGCTCACAAGGGATAGGAAACGGCGCCGTCCGGATTCGCCGCCTAGCTCCCGCTCTGAATCGCCATCCCGCTCGCCCTGGCGCTGTCCTGCGAGTTCCACGTCTTCACTCGATTCTCGCACGACTCGACTCTCCTAGAGGCTCATGTGTGAGCCAAAATTTTATCCGTCGTAACGTAGAGCGCAGTAGGGGAAATCCCGATTCGGGTCAGGATTCCACTCGAGTCTTCGTCGAGCGCGGCTCCCAGGCGCAGCCGAGAGGTCGGTCACGCAGACGACCCGGAGGCGCGCCTGTGGAAGCGCCTTGCGCCACCATCGACAGCGGTGGAGCTTCCGTCATTGCGAAAGCTCCGGCCACTAATCCCAGCTCGGATGGGCGAACCCAATGGATATGCTATCGACGCTACTTTCGCGGTGGCACGATGACCCTGGGGGATCCTACCGCCGCTGGTTTCTCTGGGAGGAGCGCCTCAAGAACTTCCGCGGCATCAGAAAAGGCATCGCAGTGGTCGTCGATGCCATCCGGGCGGACCGGCTTGGACGGCAGTATCGCGATTCCGCCCTCGAGACGGTCGTGAGGTCAGTGGCGGAGCAGCGACCGGTCTTCAGGGGCGCAGACCATGCGTTCCTCTGGAAGCCAAAGTTGCGGATACCTGACATCTACGAAAATCGCGCGAATCAGCTCGCG
>NZ_DLHL01000022.1 GCF_002483225.1 Gemmatimonas sp. UBA7669
TGAACAACCTCCTTAGCATCTACAGCTAGGCGCCGCAATCCAGCGAGCGCACCCAACGCCCCAGCCGCATGCAGGAAGCGGCGGCGGGTCACTGGCGCAGCACCAATGCGCACGGAAATGGATCGCTCTGATTCGTCCATGGGAACCATCGGTTCAAGAGGCACGTGGGAAAATCAGACGCACGTGCTTACGGCGGCGCCCTGTCAGACAGGCACGCAGCGCAATTTCGAGGCGAACCGCGTCACACGGTACTGTCTCGTCATGCCGGCCACTTGCGAATAACGGCGCGGGGGTCGCGAACGAAGAATCCTAGGCAGGCGCCGGCCCGCATCCGCCGCGCCGCCTCGCCTATTGCCCCGACACCTTGCGCTGAAACTGCGCGATTTCGCGCGTCTGGTCGCGCTTCATGCGCTCGGCCATTGCCTTGACCTTCGCGTCCTTCAGCATCGGCAGGTAGTGGTCGATCATCTGCGTCGCCTGCTGGTGATGCTGTACCACGTGGTGGTAGAACATCCGGTCAAATGCGGCGCCACTCAATGGCTTGAGTTGGTCGAGCATGCGCTGATTGTCGGGCCTGATCTTCGGATCGTACCGATCTTTGTACTGCCGCTCCAACTTGGTCACCATCGAATCAAGCTCGGCGTCCTGCTTGGTGTCGAGCATCTCGGCATCGGCCTGCGTCGTGGCCGACCCCCGCTTAACTTCGACGGTCAGATGGGCCATCGCGATCATCCCCTTGTGATGCTCGCTCATCATACGCAGAAAGTCGCGGTCCGGATCGCTGGTGGCACCACCGCTGACTGTCATGTTGCCAACGGTGCTCATGGCGCGGTGGTCCATTCCGGCCATGCTGCCGCTATCGGGTGCAGCCGCGCTCGTCAATGAACCGGCCACTACCGCAGCCGCGGTGTCACCAGTGGTCGGTCGATCCGTCTTGGGCGAACAGGCTGTCGTCAGCGCAAACGTCGACACGGCGAAGAGACGTGCCCCGACCCAGACGCCCTCACGGCATGCGCGCTGACCACTTTGAAACTTCCTCAAATCCTGCATGACTGCCTCGTGGAGAAGAAGGAACTCTCGCGGCACGCCGCCGCATTCGCGACCTCGGCGGGCGTGCGTAGGCACGGCTCTGGAAGGTACCTTTACTCAGGATAAAGGACTCCAGCACAAAGCGTACCGTCGGTGACCAAAACGTGCCGTGAGTTCTCGACATTCTTTGCGTGCATGCCTTGGCTCAAGGCGAACACATCCATCGCCCTCTGCCGTCAAGCCGGCAGCTCCGTCGCGACGAGCGTTGCCGTGACCAGCAGGATACCGATGCCAATGCCGAGCTCGAGCCACGCGCTGATGCGAAATGCCGATACGGCTTGTCCCTTCTCCAAGCGTGGCAGCACGAAGCGCCAATTCCAGCCACCCAATGCCAGTGTGGGCATCACGAGGAGCACCTTGAGCAGCACGAGGCGCGCGTAGGACGGTCCCCACAAGGAATCAAGACGCACGCCATGCAGCCACGCCATCGCTGCCCCCGAGACGAGGAGCACGCTCACGGCGAGCTGCGCCACCCTTGAGAAGGCCGAGAGCGCGGACGCTTGCACCGTCAGCGGTGCCCGCAGGAGCCCGCCCACAATGAGGACAGCCAGCAGACCGAGCCACTGTCCGGCGGCCACGAGATGCAGAACGTGAGCGACCACGCCGATGACGGGAGGGGTGACGGTGACGGCATGTCCCCCGAGCGCTTGTCCCACAACAAGCGCAAGGAGGGCACCGCTCGCCAGGAACTGGTCACGCGTCCGACGCCGACCGGTGGCGTTCGGCAGCGCCATCAGGCCGGCTATTGCGACACCCTGCAACAACCACGCTCGTCCCCAGGCGGTGTCCCACGTGAGCGTCCAGACCCCATCGAGATCCCACGCGGCGGGCGGACCGAAGAAGGCCAACGCTTGCATGGCCCATCGGGCGATCCACGCGATGATCCACGCGACCCAACCGAATCGCTGGACGTCAAGCAGACGGCGCAGCAACCGCCGACAGGCGCGCCGCGGGTCCGCGCTGTCGAGCCGACCGCGGGTACGCACCCATGGCATGACCCCGCGAAGGGCGACGGCGGAGCCGATGACGGCGAGGAGCGCCGCATATGATACGAGACGCGTGACGACGAATGACGGCGACTCGACACTGAAGGGGTCCATGCTCGCTCCGCAAGGTTGACTTTACGGAGCATAAAGCCGTATCGGTCCAACGACAAGAGCGCGGAGGGCTCCACCGAACTCGAGGCAGTGACCAATCATGGGGAGACACGCGCAATACAACGTCGTGGCATGCGCGGACGCCGTCCGTGTCGGCGGGCGTGTCCGTCTACTCGCGACATTGCATGCTGGCATTCATTCAGCAAATCGCTCCGGTCAGAAAGATCGCGACCCCCATAAGTGGACAAGCGCCTCGATCGCTCGATAGCTTTGTGGTGCATATATCCGTAATCACGCCAACGCGATCACCGGGCGTAGGCAACCCTCGAACGCTGTGAGGTGAGTCGACATGCCGAGCCACGACATCCAGAAGCGCTCGCGCTGCAGCTGGCTGGTGAGAGCGGCGGTACTTGTGCTACCAGCTCTCCCAGTACCCCCGCTCCTTGGGCAAGTGAGCGAGTCCGCCCAGCAGCAGCCGCGGGTGACCATACACCCCGTCGTGGGGGCGCACGTACCGGTGGGCGAATCCCGAAAGTCTGTGCTAGGGGGCCCTCTGGCCGGTGTCCAGCTCGGGCTGCCTCTGCCTCGCGTCGGCGCCCTGCAGACCGCGTTCGTCCTGACCGGCTTCGCCGCGCGCACGCGAGTCGCTCCCGTCGCAGACGGAGTTGACGCGATCGCGCAGGGTGTGGTCACGCTCTACGACTACGATGCTGGCGTCGAGCTAGCTCCATCGAAGTCCCCCAGTCTGCATTCGTCCCTCGCGGCATGGCACCCGTTCGTGGGGATCGGAGGTGGCGGGCGCCGAGTGAGCGGCAGAGCACGTGGCGACGCCGGCCGTTCCGGAGGCGCGTTCTATCTGACGCTGGGCAGCGAGTGGCGACGTGTTCCCCTTCAGCGAACGGCGGTGCGCGGGGAGTTCCGCGCATACCGCTCGAACGCTTTGCCTCCAGCCTCGTCGAGTGATATGTCGCGGCCGTGGCGAACAGATCTTGTGGTCGCCCTCGCCCTCGCCTTTCATTTCCGATAGTACCGGTCCGAGAGCACCGGCGCCGATCGGGCGCGCGGCTCCGGTTACACGACATCATGGTCAGGGAGCGCCCGATGGCCGCCGCATCTCCCCGGCTCGATCTTTTTGAAGCGAACCGTGCGTTCGCTCGGTCGCCGCTCACTCATCACCGCATTCGTTGCGTCGCGACCAGCCGATCACTCTCAAGGGAAGACCCAGAAGCACCATGGATACCGATTCTGTGCGTGTCGGACGACGCGGTGGCGGTCGTCTTGCGATATCGTCCCTACTCCTAGCTGGTCTCGTGGTGGGCTGCTCCCCGCTGTCGGGCGACGCGGTCGGTGCCGCGGCAACGACGCGCACGGCGGAAGCGAGCCGGCCGACGCTCATGGTGTATAAAAGCCCGTCGTGCATGTGCTGCCATCGATGGGTGGAGCACATGCAGAACGCGGGTTTTCGTGTGGAAGTGCACGACACAACCGATCTCGCCGGCATCAAAGCAAAAGCTGGTATCGAGTCGTCCCTGGCGTCCTGCCACACGGCCTTCGTCGGTCGCTATGCGATTGAAGGCCATGTACCCGCCGCAGATGTGGAGCGGCTGCTGCGCGAGCACCCGGACGTCGCAGGGTTGACGGCACCTGGTATGCCGAATGGCGCGCCCGGCATGGAAAGCCTCATGCGAGACAAGTACGACGTGCTGGCGTTCCAACGCGATGGTGCCACCAGCAGGTTTGCCACACACCCGTAAATGCCGACACGGTGACGGCCTCGACGCCGTCACCGCGGTTCCACCGACTCCGCCATTCGGCCGTCAACGTGCCGGATGGCGGAGTCGCATTCAGGCCGGCGTTGGCTCGGGCATCGCGGCCGTGGCCGGCAGGCTCGCGTCGTCGGCGCCGTCGTCCTCCACCCGTCCATGGCGCACTTCCCATTCCTTCCAGAGGGAGTAGACCGCCGGGATCACGAGCAGCGTGAGCACCGTACTCGAGATCATGCCGCCGACCATGGGTGCGGCGATCCGCTTCATCACACTCGAACCCGTGCCCGACGTCCACAGGATTGGCAGCAGCCCCGCCATGATCGCCGTCACGGTCATCATCTTGGGGCGTACCCGCTCGACGGCGCCTTCCATGACGGCCGCGTAGAGATGATGCAGGGTCACCTGCCCGCCCGCCGCGCGTGCGCGTTCCCGTTCACTGCGCCAGGCGTGATCGAGATAGATAAGCATGACCACCCCCGTTTCTGCCGCCACGCCAGCCAACGCGATGAATCCGATGGCGACGGCCACCGACCAGTTGTAGCCCAGCAGAAAAATGAACCACAAACCGCCAACCAACGCGAACGGCAGCGAGAGCATCACGATCATGGTCTCGCCAACGCTCTTGAAGTTGAAATACAACAGCAGGAAGATGAGCACGAGCGTCGCGGGAATCACCAGTCGCATGGTCTGCTTGGCACGCTCCATGTACTCGAACTGGCCACTCCAGACCACCGTGTAGCCAGCGGGAAACTTCACCATCTCCGTCACCCGACGCTGCGCCTCTTGCACGTAGCCGCCAATGTCGCGCCCGGAGACATCAACGTAGACCCAGGCGGTCGGCATGGCGCCTTCGGTACGCACCACCATCGGCCCCGGCACCGGTCGAATCGTCGCGACTTGTCCGAGCGGTACCTGACTGACGCCCGCCCGCGCCGAGAGCCCCGCCCCCCGGGCGCTCATGCCGCCCATGGCGTCACCGCCAGCGGCACGCCCAGCCGTGTTGATCGGAATCAGCACGGCCGCGAGGCGCTCCGGGCTATCGCGCAGTTCCTGCGGATAGCGCACGCGCACGCCGTAGCGCTCACGTCCTTCCACGGTCTGCGTGATGACCATGCCGCCGATCGCCGTGGCAATCACCTCCTGGACGTCGCCAACATTGAGCCCATACCGTGCCGCCGCCCGTCGATCGATATCGATGTCGACGTAGTAGCCACTCACGGCGCGCTCCGCAAACGCGCTGCGCGTGCCCGGCACCATCTGCACGGCCGTCTCCACCTCTTTCGCCAGACGTTCCAGCTCTGCCAGATCAGGTCCGAACACCTTGATCCCCACGGGCGTGCGGATGCCCGTGGCCAACATGTCGATGCGGCCGCGAATCGGCATGGTCCACGCATTGGTGACGCCAGGCATGCGTACGGCCGAATCCATCTGCGCCACGAGTCCCTCGTACGTCACACCCGCACGCCACTCCTGCTCGGGCTTGAGCGTGATCGTGGTCTCGAACATGTCGAGCCCGGCCGGATCGGTCGCGGTATTGGCGCGCCCGGCCTTCCCCCAGACGTGCTCCACTTCGGGAAACTGCTTGAGGATCCGATCCTGTCCGGCGAGCAGTTCACGCGCCCGGGCCACGCTGACCCCTGGCAGCGTCTGCGGCATGAACAGAATGGTGCCCTCTTCAACCGGCGGCATGAACTCACTGCCAATGCGCGCCCATGGAATCCAGGACAGCACCAGGGTGACCATGGCGACGGCGATCACCGGCCACCGATGACGAAGCACCGTTGTGATCATCGGTCGATAGAGACGAATGAGGGCGCGGTTGATCGGGTTGGCCTGTTCCCGATAGATCTTCCCACGGATGAACAGACCCATGGCCACCGGCACCAGCGTGACCGACAGGAGCGAGGCAGACGCCATCGCGAACGTCTTGGTGAACGCCAGGGGCTTGAACAAACGGCCTTCCTGGCCACCGAGTGTGAACACCGGCAGGAAGCTTACGGTGATGATGAGCAGCGAGAAGAACAGCGCCGGCCCGACCTCCCGCGACGATTCGACCACGACGCGCCACCGCTCGCGGGAGGTCAGTACCGATGTCGAGAACGAACGCTGCCCGGACGCCGCCTCGCCTTCCTTGGCAACGATGGCGCGCTCGAGATGCTTGTGCATGTTCTCGATCATGACGATGGCGGCGTCGATCATGGCGCCGATGGCAATGGCAATCCCGCCGAGCGACATAATGTCGGCGCCCACACCGATGCTCCGCATCGCAATGAACGCCATCAGGATGCCGATCGGCAGGGTGATGATGGCCACCAGCGCTGAGCTGGCATGCAGCAGGAACACCACGCACACCAGCGCGACGATGAGCGACTCTTCGAGCAGCTTTCCCTGCAAGTTCTCGATCGCGTGTTCGATGAGCGACGACCGATCGTACACCGGGCGGATCACCACCCCGGGCGGAAGCCCGGACTGAATACGTGCCAGCTTCTGTTTGATGCGCTCGATCACCGCCAGCGCGTTCTCACCGAAGCGCATGACGACGATCGCCCCGACCGCATCGCCACGGCCGTCCAGTTCGGCAATGCCACGTCGAACGGCGGGGCCGATACTCACGCGTCCCAGTTCGGCGACACGAACCGGCGTGCCAGCCGCTGAGGCGCTGACCACCACGTTCTCGATGTCCGAGAGCGATTTGAGATACCCCAGGCCGCGCACCATATACTCGCGTTCGGAGAGCTCCATGACCATGGCGCCCACGTCGGCGTTGGCGTTCTGGATGGCGGCCATCACGCGACCAACCGGAATGCCATAGGCCTGCAGCTTGGTGGGATCCAGATCCACCTGGTACTGCTTTTCATAGCCGCCGAGCGAGGCCACTTCGCTCACACCGGGGACCGCTGTCAACTGATAGCGCAGATACCAGTCCTGCAACGAGCGCAGTTCGGCGAGGCTGAGTCGTCCCGTGGTATCCTCCAGGGCATACTGGTAGACCCACCCGAGCCCGGTCGCATCCGGTCCCAGTCGCGCGACCGCGCCCTTCGGCAGTCGGCCCTGGATGCCGTTCAGATACTCGAGGACGCGGCTGCGCGCCCAGTAGAGATCGGTCCCATCCTCGAAGATGATGTACACGAACGAGACGCCGAAGAAGGAATAGCCACGCACGACCCGGGAGCCTGGCACCTTCAGCATCTCCGCGGCAATCGGGTAGGTGATCTGGTCCTCGACGATACGTGGCGCCTGCTCGTTGTAATCGGTTTGCACAATGACCTGGACATCCGACAGGTCAGGGAGTGCCTCGAGGGGCGTACGCTTGACCGCCAAGACGCCCCCGACCATCGCGGCGACCGTAACCAGGAGTACGAGTAGCCGGTTGCTGACGGCCCAATTGATGATGCGCGGAAGCATGGGTCAGACCTCCTGGCGCACGTGCGGTGGCGTGCTCGACGGCGGTCCGCCCTTTTGCGGATTGGGCTTCGGCGCGGGTTTGGCGGGCGGTGTGCTCGATCCATGGTTCATGCCGGGCATATCCGCCATGCCGGGCATGTCGGGCATTCCGGGGATCTTCGACATGGAGTCGGGCACCGGCCCGGCCGGGCGCGGACCTGCTGGCGGCGGCGTCTCGCTCGCCCCTCCCATATTCATGCCCGGCATGTTGCCCATACCGCCCAGCGCCGATTTCAGGTTCGACTCCGCGTCGACCAGGAAGGTGGCGGACGCGACCACGGTATCACCGACGCTCAGTCCCGAGAGCACAACCACGCGATCATCGGACGCATCACCGATGGTGACATCTTTCGGAACCAGCGCCCCGTTGCTCGCGCGAACGAACACCAGCACGCGTCGGCCGGTTGCGAGCACCGCCGACCGGGGCACCGTCAGGACGGGCCGCTCACTCGAACTCGTGAGGACCATCGTCGCGTACATGCCGGGCTTGAGTTCGGCGCCCACGTTCGGCAGTGCGACGCGAACCCGCAGGGTGCGCGTGTCCTGGTTCACGGTGGGATACACGTACGCCACGCGCCCGGTCCGCTGCTCTCCCGGCAACGACGCAAATTCCATGGTGATCGGGGCACCAACGCGGGCAAGGGGGGCGTACTGTTCGTAGATCTCCCCATCGACCCAGACGGTGTTGAGGTCCGCAATGCGGTAGACCGCGTCGCCGGCCATGATGCGTTGGCCACTGAGCACGGGTTTGTCGACCACGAACCCATCGATCGGCGATCGCAGGGTCAAGGTGCGACGTACCTGGCCGCTCGTTTCGATGGCGTCGATGTCGGCCGCCGGAATGTCCCAATAGCTCAAGCGCCGACGCGCGGACGCCACCAGCTCCTCCGCGGAGCGTCGCGCCTCTGGGGATCCATTCTGCACGTCCGCCGCGAGTCGTCGTGCGAGCAGCAGCTCTTCCTGCGCCGTCACGAGCATCGGCGCGTAGATCGTGAACAGTGCATCCCCGCGCCGTACCGGCTGGCCGGTGAAGTTGAGGTACAACTGCTCCACCCAGCCGTCGATCTTGGGTGCAATCACCTTGACCCGCGTCTCGTCGTAGCTGACGATCCCCACGGCGCGCAGCTCGCGCTTCAGCGGCGCCAGCGTGACCGGCGCGAACGTCACGCCGATGCGATCGGCATCGGCCCGACTCAGCATGACGGGGCCGGCCTCCGTCGCCGGCGCGGCGCCGCCGTGGTTGTGCCCAGCGGGAACGGCCGATGCGTCAGGGGATTTCCGGGTGGCCAGGTACACCGCGGCAAACGCGCCCACGAGCAGGAGTGCCGCTCCGGCGATCATCCCCATCCGGCGACGCACTGGGTGACGCGTCGGCGAATCAAAGGGAGAGGTTTCAATGGGTGACGACATCAGCGGAGTCCTCGGCGCGAGGCATCGCGCAAGATGGAGGAATGAGTGGGCGCGTCTGGTGACGTGGGCGCGGGCGGTAGGTCTCGGCTATCGGGCGGTTCAGACGTCGAGTCAACCAAAGACCGACCAACAAGCATCTCGAGTTCGGCCCATGCGCGCCCCTCGTCCGCTTCCAAAACCGCGAGTTCCTGCCGGAAACGGTTCACCGTCGTACGGCTGTCGAGCACGGTCATGAACGGGACGGAGCCCACGCGGTACGCCGAGAGCGACGAGGTGACGCTCGCTTCTGCCTGCGGCAGGATCGTGGTGCGATACAGCAGCTGCAGCGCTCGGGCGCGCGATAGATCGGCAAACGCTTCGGCGACACTCCCTCGCGTGTCCGAACGCATGGCCGCGAGATCGGCACTCGCCATACGTCGCATGGCCACGGCCTCCTCGCGCATCTTGAGCTGCCGACTGCGGGCGAAGATCGGCACCGAAGCGCCCACCATGAGGCTCGCCATGCGATCGGTTCCCGACGACATGGCCGTCGGATCGGCGCTGGCAACTGCACGCCGCTGCCCATACTGCACGCCGATTTCGAAGTCCGGCCAGATCTCCTTTCGTGCGAGCAGTTCGGACGCTTCGGCCGCCCTCACTTCCTGTTCGCCCGATTGGATCATCGGTCGGCTGGCGGCCGCGGCGCGCTGAAGCGAATCGACGCGCGGCAATGCGGCCGGATAGGACGGGAGTTGCACTGGTGGAAGCGCCGGCTCGACCGGGCGATCGAGGAGCGCGGCAAGACGAGCGGAGGCCGCCTCGCGCATCGCACGCATGCGGATGATTTCCTCATCCATGCGTGCCACCTCCACCTGCGCGCGCAGCACATCCGCCTGCCGTCCCTCGCCGACGCGATACATGCTCTCCGCGATGCTTGCCAGGTCCTGCATCAGGCGGCGCGACTCGCTGGCGACCTCGATGGAGCGATCAAGTTGATAGAGATCGTAGAAGGCGGCTGCCGCGCTCGCCCGCTGCTCCCACCGGGTATCGGCCGCGCGCGAACGCTCCGCAGCCGCCTGTGCATCAGCCGCGCGACCGGCCGCCGCGAGCTTGCCGTTGAGTGGCAGCATTTGGGTGATCTGCACCTGGTTCATCCCCAGCGTCTCCATCGGGCGGAGCGACGGCACGCCATAGTTCATGAAGCCCAGTTGCACCTGCGGATCGGGGAGGCGCCGGGAGCCCGGCACGCGTGCCTCGGCGGCTCGGGCCCGTTGACGAGCGGCCTCGACCCGTGGACTGCGTTTCACCATCTCGGCGTATACGTCGGCGAGGCGGAGCGGTGCGACACGGGACGTGTCTGCTTGCGCCACCAGCGCGTGCGACGTGCCGAGTATCAGCACCGCGACGGCGACGCCAACCCTCAAGGGGCGGGGAACGCGAACGACGTCACGGCGTGCACTGGATTGCATCCAGCACGTGAGCAGGATGGACACGGACCGACCTCCACGAGTGATCTCTTTGCGTAGCGTGCGCAGCTACTCACCGTTGCGCAGAACGGGTCGCACGACTCACAGCCCAGCGGGAACGCGGACAAGACGGCGGGATGTGGACACCGCCGATGCGGGTCAACCCCGTGGCGGGGGAACGTCCGGTGCGTGCGCCAGTGAGGCGAGGCGGCGCGGCAGGCAGAACACCCAACACTCATCGACCGCGAGCGTCCATGTGGTCCACTCCACCAGGGCAAGCCGCACCATTGGCGAGCCGCCGTGGCACCCGGCGCCCAGCAGCGGATGCGGGCATGGACAGTTGATGGGGCAATCGCTCGGGCAATGGCGCGACGGCGCCGTCGGCTCGACCTGAGCGCTCACGGGCCGGTGTACTCGTTCGTGTCCGCTTCGCGCACCGTGCACACACGCGTGGGCAGCCTGTGGCGACGGCACCGCCACGCGAGCCCCTTCCGCACGACTGCTCCCGCCCGGCACTGCCAGCAGCAGGGTGAACAGTGTGGTTAGGACTCGACGAATGGCAGTCACGAGAGGCACGAGAGGCACGAGAGGCACGAGAGGGTCAGGACGCGCGGCAACGAGGGTCGACCTCAAGAGTATCGGCGAGCGCGCATCGATCCTGTGGGCGCTTTCTTGATTTTACGTAGGTTAAACTCCTACACAAGGGTGCGAGACCCTCGATCCGCTACAGGCGCCGAGCGATCGCCTCAACCGGGCGCAGACCCTGACCAAACCTCGCCATGGCCTCACGATGCGTCTCGAGCGCGGTGTACGGCAGGAAGCGTACTTCCAAGTCGGCCACGCGACTGAACGCGGGTCTTGCGAGCTGCGTGCGGACGTCGGATTCCCGATTGTCGGGGGCGACCAGGAAGAGTCCGCGGGTGGCCTGCGTCGGTGCGCCGAGCGCCAGGTCCAGCAGGCGGACGATCCCCGAGTAGATGGACGTCGTATGCTCGACCTCGAACGCGCCGGCGATCCGAGCCGGTGAGCCATTCTCACCCCGCTCGATCCACAGGACATCGATCAGGCGAACCACGTCCACCCCCGGAGCACCCTCCATGGCCGAAGGCAGCGAGGTGGCGCAGCCATCGCCGAGTTTTCCGCCGGCGTAGGATCGGCTCCGGTCATTCGAGGCAATCCAGACATCGAAGCCGAGCGCCACGCCCAGATCGCGGAGCCACCCCTGCACCTCCGTGTGCGTGCGATCGCTTTCTCGATTGGCCGCGAGTGCCCGCGCCGACGCCGCATCCTCGCGCACCTTGGCCAGATCCGCTTCCCACTCGGCCTCGGCACGCGACCCCGCCGCCATCATCTCGGGTGGCGCAGCGTATCGCCCCGTGCCAATGTCAAACAGCAGGGCGGCGATCGCCCCCAGGTCATTGGACAACAGATCGCGGTACTCCGCGTTCAGCTTGAGCATGCCGGCGCGCATGGCGAGATAGTCGGGCCATCGCCCGAGCCGAACCTTCGCGCCCGTGAGTGCGTTGTAGCCGTTCACAATCGCCGTGTTGAATGGCGGCGTGATCGTGGGATGCAGAAAGTACAACAGGTTCGCGGCGCTCGGACCGAGCCCCTTGATACCGTGCGACTCCAAGCGGTGAATCGCGCTCAGCACGTGCTCTTCGGTGTTGCAGCACACGCAGCTATCAAGGAACTGTCCGAATGCCCGCTGGTTGTCCGGTGACTCGTAGATGTCAGGGATGCGCAGCTTGGGCTTCCAGAGCCACGCATGGTCGGCGCCCTTGAACATCTGCCGTTGCTCGGCGATCGAATGCACGACCGTCTCGAGTGACGAGCCCCGGTACGCGTTGCCGAAGGTACCGGCGGCGATCTCCTGAACGACCTCTTGAAGGCCGCGACGGATGGAGCGAAAGTTCTTGACGCGTTCCTCCCAGAGGAACCACGTGCGGAACGTGCTGGCGTGGTCGTCGCGCCAACGGTTGATGAGTTGGCGGCGGAGATCACTGGCGGAGCGCGTGTTCAGTATTGACATTCGGGAAAACTACTGCGCCCGATTCAGCTTACAACAGGTGACGGTCCCGCCGCGTCTGCTCCAATCGTCGACAGACGGTTGTTGGGTTGAGGGGGAAAGGATACGCGCCTACAATGCGCGTCGAGGAATTCATCACGCAAAGCGACTATTGAAGCACGCGATGTGTGCGTTCTGCGCGGACTTCCACCGTCGCGCTTGCACAAGCCAGACCGGCTTGTACTCTCGATTTCGTCCGCACCATGCCACAGCGACTTGCAGCGATGGCCGGACCTTTCTGACGTTCGCCCTCGGCTGGCCGAGGAATTGCGCCACAGAATTGGGGCGCGAATTGTCTGAAAGCATCTGTTGCCGTCCAACGATCATGTACTACGACAGAATCGATCCTACGCTGCTGCCACCGCCGAAAGCACGTAGCACTACGCGACCGACGCGCCCGTTCGATCTTCTCGTGCTGACGTGGCCGTGGTTCGATTCGGCGTCCGAAGGGCAGCGCAAGGCCGCGCTGACGCTGAACGCCATTGTGGCCCTCTGCCTTGAGCCAGGCCGAACGAGTCTTCCGAAGCGGCTACGAGATGAGAACCGCCTTCGGGACGCGCTGCAGCTTGCCGTTGATATACCGCCCCTGCTCGCGAAGACCGCTGTTTCATGCGATGCCGGCCTTCTGCTTTTCGAACGACCGAACCTTGGAGAGGCAGCAGCCGCGGCGGCGCTGGATCAAGTGATTCGGCTCGCCGGGATTGAAGACCCGTGCTGGGCGGACCAGCGATCGACTTGCTGCACGGTCGACTTCGCGGACGCCCTGAAGTCGAAGTGGCGTCGAATCGCGGTTGACGTTGCGCGGCCGCTCATGCGCGTGATCACCAACTATCGCGTCCTCGGCTTGCCGCTACCGCTACACAAGAGGGGCATAGCCATCGCACTCATCGCACTCGCGTGTGACAACGCCGCCGCCCCGCATGAGCGCGCGTGGGCTCTCAGAGCGACGGAAATGGAAAGATGGGGATCATCGACACTGCTTCTCGACCTGGCGCTCATTCCCGAAACCGTCGTCAACCTCGCCTTCGACCAGCAGGAGCTCGCGGCTATCCGGGAGCGCGTTGCGTCGGCCGCGTCGCGCGTACCGAGCGTAGTGCACGAATCAAACGCGGCCGATGAAGCCGAAGGCGGTGGCCACTGCCAACTCTCTTGTTGGTGATCGAGTGAGCGAATGCCTTGGCGCGCTTCTCTCCTAGCGCCGCGCCGCGCCTGGCGGCACCGTCACATCACTTAGCCGCTCACCCTTCACCGTGAACTGTTGCTTCCCGCTCTTCCAAGATACGCTGAAGCGCGTAGGCGTATCCCCCGAGGCCATTGGTTCAGTTAAGCCGCGTTCGCGCTCCCTTTTGGACCAGCTCTCGACCGGCGGAAGTGAGGTCTGTGCGTCACCGATCCAGCTCCGCGCCGCCTGCACCGCGGGGTGCAAGGCCGGAGGCGAGACTTCCAAGCGGATACCGAACCGCGTGGTATCACGCGACGACAGCAACAGCATATACGCACCGGAGGCTTGCCGACCCGACAGCGGTCCGTGTTGCTCGGCCATGGTCGACGGCAGATCTTCGAGGGCCATCGCCGTGTGAAAGCGGCCGAGATAGCCCGTGTACGGATCATTCTCCCACTTGTCGTGCAAGAGCGTCTGAGTGCGCAGAAAATAGGCGAGGGAATCCCGTCCATCGCGAATCAGCCAGACGCGATACGTGCCGAAGAAGGGGACCGCAGGAGCGGAGACTTTGCCAACGGCAGTGGGACCGTTTTCGAAGAGGCCCGCGCCAACAGTTGCGCTGTAGATTTTCGCGCTGCCCTTGCAGATCGCACGGGCGAGGAAGCCTCCCCCGCACTGTCCTACCTGCGCCTTGGCGCTGTCCGTCGCCGATCGCACGGAATCGGATACTGCCACTTGCGCGCCCGCGACGTGCGACGCGATCAACGTCGCAATGACACCCACGAACGCGTATCGACGATGGCGCGGAATCCAGTTCATGGCGTCTCCATGCAGAAGCATTTTTTGTTTGATTGGCCGAACGGCGTTCGGCCCTCGAAAGCGAGGTGTCACAGACACCTGTAGACGTATCGCCCGCGCTCGGAATCCCTCACGTCGTGTTGGGTGAGGGATCCGGGGCGACGTGACTTAGCAGGGTGCTGAAAAAGTCGG